>NZ_JBNUPJ010000027.1:0-15924 GCF_050409485.1 Facklamia sp. P12945 | reverse complement strand
CATTTTGTGTTAAAGTCTTCCATAAGGGACCTCCTATTTGTGATTGTTTTGTGGTGATTACAATCTTACATAAGTGAGGTCTCTTTTTCTAGGGAGTCTAGGAGCTTACACAAGAAATTTTACGCTATGAATATAAAAACTAACTTATAATATTAATTAGGTCATAATTAATATAAAGTTTGTTTCTCTTCTTTGAATTATCTTCCTCTATTAACTTCAAATCAGATAATTTCTTTAGATACTTTCTAGCTGTTGCGTCCGTTATGCCTAAAGCTCTAGCAACATCCTTTACGTTACAAAATGGATTCCTAAAGGTATATAGCCATATTTGATTAATGTAATAATTGTTCTCATTTATAATATTAATTCCTGATCTTGCTAAATTGTTTATATTCTCTACTTTTACTGATAAGGAATCGGCCATTCTTTTTGAGGCTGAAAGGAAAAAGTCTATCCATTCAAACCAATTTGGATTTTTTCCACGAACCCCATTCAAGCGATTATAGTATCTCAGCCTTTCTTTTTCCAATTCCTCACTAATGAAGAAGACTGGCTTATCAATTAGTTTATCTTGCATGCAAGTCAAAATAATTAGTATTCTTCCTAATCTCCCATTTCCATCTAAAAAAGGATGTATCGATTCGAATTGCGCATGAATAATTGCAGCCTTAATCAATGGATCGGTATTTTCATCCAAATAATTAAAATCATCAAGCTTTTCTTTTTCAAAACTAAAATGCTTTACTGAATTAATATAATATTCCAAATTGGTCATATATTCTCCGATTTTTTGAGCAGGAATTGGAATATAAACTGCGTTTTCGATTTTATTATCTGGACCGATGTGATTCTGAATTTTTCTAAATTCACCAGCAGAAGCAGACGTTCCTCTCGCTTCATTGGACATAAGTTCTTTGTGCAAACTTTTTATCATCCTAGAACTGATTGGATTTCCCTGATTGATCATTTCGATACCAACTGTTAGTGCTTTTTTATAATTAAGTACCTCTGTAATTTCTTTAGACTTCTTTTTTGAATTTGCTTGATCAATCATATCCGCAAAAGTTACTTGAGTACCTTCAATTCTAGTTGATTGAACCGACTCCTTTAATGAAAGAATTTGAAGAAGGTTATCATCGACAGGAGAGTGATTCAATTCTGAATTTAACTTACCTATCGTACTCTTGATAATAGCAATTTTTTTGTATAACGATAATTCTTCTTCTATAGACACTTTAGGTGGCAATAATTTCAGACCCTGAATTGTCATATTTTTCCTCCTCCCTTTAAGCATGATTAAGTTTATCATATTAAGATAAAAAAAGCATTATTTTTCCTTTATTTATAAGTTTTGAAAATGTTATCTAACTAATTTTCCATTGATTTAGCCTACCCTCACTCATAATTAATCCTGAATTGACCTTAGAATTGATATTTTGATTCCCTCCAGTATTAACCAAAGGGGATAATTTATTATGTGAAACCTAGATCTCCGTTTGTTCTAGTTTCCTTTTCTCCTAACCTTTCTTCAATGATATCTATCATACGATCAACATCATAGTCATTAGCAACTTCATCATTGACAGTTATATAAGTATCTCCACTCTCGCTATTAGTCACATTAGTTGCTTTAACAATCCCTGCACCAATCTCTCCTAATACTTTAGAACTTAATGGTAGGATAGCCTCTGGACCTGCTTCACCACCAACTTGAATATTTTTGCCATTAATACCAAACACTGTATGATTCATCATAATTCCTCCGTCCGCATGCTAAGAGATTCTTGGAACTTGTAGTGGAGTTAAACTAAATCGGCCGGTAATACTCAATCTAGGGAGTCGTGGTAATTTAATCTCGGGTAACGACCAACTGAAGTTGAAGAAGCCTTTATTTTTTTCAGTTGCATTCCCTACCGCATCTTTTGCAGAATTAATTTTATCTGTAATCGCTTGCTTGATACTGTTAAATATTTCCACAGCTTTATTCTTTGCGCTAGTCAATCCATTTATCATAAAGTTTTTACCGAATCGATTGTTTGCTGTGTGCCGGATTTAATGCGTTCCCACGCTTGAAACACCGTTTGTTTTACCGTCTCCCATGCACCACACCAATCACCGTTGATTAATTGCATAACTGCCTTAATGATTCCTAGAATAAAGTCCATTGCTATTTTGATTGTTTCTTGAATGATAGGCCATACCGTTTGAGTGACCCCTTGAATCAATCCCAAACTAAGCTGACCTTAGCAAAAACTTGATCCAATATTATTGAGATAAAAGTCTTTATCCAGCCCCAAACAGTATTAATCGTTTGTTTAATTAGTTCGTTGTTTTCATTCCACCAACTTGTCATTGAACTCCATATTTTCATTACAAAATCGCTGATAGATTGGATGATTGGTTGTAAAAACTCTTTTATAGCAACCCAAGTGTTTATAACAGCCTCTCTGAATTGGTCACTAGTTTCCCAGAGCTGCTTGATTACTAAAACAAAACCTACTATTGCAACTATTGTTAGAGCAATCGGAGCTATAGTAGCTAACGAGGCTTTGATAAAGCCAAAAATCGATAGTTGAGCCGCAGTTGCTACGGCTAATAACACCATAAACACCGGGGCTATGACCCCTAAGGCGGTCACCAGCAATCCCATGACAATGGCAAACTCTTTTGCGGGCTTAGGAAGCTTAGAAAACTATTCTCCAATTGATTGTAAGATATCAGCTACAACTTGGAATATCAGAGCTAGTACTTTGCCTATTTCATCTCCAAAGTCACTCATTAATAATTATAGTTTGTTTTGAGCTTTATTTAATTCACTTATTGAATCAAGTGTATCTTCATAAGTAGATTTAAGCTTCCCTGCTGCCTCATGCTGGCCTCTCGATAGGTTTCTCGCTAATTTTCAAGCTGCTTAGAAAACAATAAAATAAGAGAGACAAGCACATACAACATGTACTCATCTCTCTGGTCCAACTTCTTGGGTCACTATAATCAGTAGACTCTTTATTAGTTTAATATTGTAAATTACAGGCTAAATTATTTAATAACAACTTGATCTTGCTCTAATTCTTTTTCTGCACCCATCTTACCAGCGTAGGCAGAAATTACTAATCCCAAAACAGATCCAATGAAAGCATAGATAGAATATTTAGAAGCTTCATTCATAACATCATTTGTTGTTTCGACACCTTCGTCAATTGCTTGTTTTGTTCCACTTTCTAAGCGATTCATTTCAGTTTCAGCGCTAGCAAGTAAATATTTCGCTTGAGCTTGAGCTTCTTCATATGATTTCATAATGTGAGCTGTAGCTTCTTCTGCTTCTTCATCATTTAAATCAGTATTATCAGCAATAGCATTCGATAAAGCATCTTCATCTAAACCTTCGTCAATTGTAGCCATACGATCTTCAATGTTTGTATAAACATCTTTCATCGCTTGCTCAACAGGTTTTCCATCAACTACAACGCTTTTAGCTGCATTTTGAATATCAGTTACCGTTTCATCTAACTGATTTTGTAAATAACCTGGTTGCAACTGTTCAATTTCAGTGTCTTCTAGTAAATCTTGTACTTCTTGGTCTAAGTTCGATGTATCAAGCTGTAAGTTATCTGTTACAGCATTAAATGCTTCTTCAGATAAATTACCTGCAGCTTTTGAAACATTTCCTATTGCATCTCCAGCAGCACTAGTTGTCGCACCAAACATAGCACCAATTGTATTGAAAGTTCCTGTCACTGCTGATGAAGCCAATACTACTGCTACAATTAGGCCTGTAGCCCATGTCAGGAAACCATGAACCATACCAGCTCGGTGTGCAGTGTATCCTGCGATAAATCCTCCGCCGGCTAAACTTAAAATTAATGACACAATCGTCCAAATGATTAAGCCCATTCCAACTCCATCTAATGGATTAACAGCGGTTAAGTCAGTAGCTCCAAGTCCGATAGCTGCCCCAATTAAAGAGAACAACATGCTTAAAGCGACGAAAGTCACTAATCCAGCGAAAACGGCACGCCACGATAAGTTTTCTCCTATCCGATGATGATGTCCTATATGGTGATCATGATGTGAGGTATAAGTGTGGTTGCCAGTATCCTTAGTAGGATCCTTTACAACGACTTTACCCTGACCTCCAACAGTAGGCTCAACATTGTGCTTATCTCGTTCATTATTCATATAAATCCCTCTTTCTTAAAGTTTTAACACTCAAGGTGCTTTAAGGTACAATTTATCTTTATAGTGGTGATAAATACTATAAAATAATTGCTTTAGACAAATCGTTCTTTTAGAACTTTCCTTATCCTTAGCATACTAACTTATTTGTAAAAATTCAAATATAACGCTTCTAAAGACCAATTTAATCATAGCAATAGCGTCAGTCAATGGCTTGATGACCCAATCTAAGGTTGGATGATCGCTAAGATTCCAAGCGATCATTTCAGAGTTAAATAAATCCATAATAGGGCTTAAATAAGCAGAATTTTTCCCTAATTTAACTTTCAGTTGCCATTCATTTTACACTAAAGCGACGATTGAGGTGGTTGGGAGCATTTGTTCCCACAGTGCCTTCGTAAGAGCTATAGCGACGTGACTCCGCAGAATTTTGTACGTTTCAAGCTGAGCTTACCCCTGATTCGTAAAACTTTTCTTAGGGCTAATTTTTTGATGGCATGTTTTGTATAATTAAGCTTTAATTCATCGATAACCAAGAGTATATGTGTCAAGAAGAAAAGAAAAGGAGACCAAGCAACCATTAGTTGCTTAATCTCCTTGGATAGCATCAACCCTATTTGACATAAAGCCAATTTATATAAAATTACTCACCAGTAACTTCTTTTGATAACTCAATTGCGATATCGGTAGTGTCTTCAATCTCATGTTTTAAATTGGCGAAACTTTCAAGAATTTCTTCAAATGATTGTCCGATTTCTTCTTTTAATTCATTAGCTGAATGAGCTAAGACTTCTTTAAAATCAGAATCATCATTTTGATTAGCAAGAGAATGCTGCGTTTCTTCAATTGAACTAAATAATTGATTTTTCAAGTTTGTTAGAGAAAATTTTAATTCTTCTGCCGTTTCTGAAAAAGATACTTTAGCATCTTCACTTGCTAAAGCAGCAACATCAGATAACTCTTGACCCTTTTTAAGAGCAAGCTCTTTATAAGAAGCCAATTGATCGCGCGCTTCCACACTCGATTCTGATAATTTCTTACGATACTCCTCTGTTTTTTCAGGGTATAGATAATTAACTACCGCATAGGCACCTGCAAGACCTGCTACCATACCGATAACTGTTTTTAATTTGGTCATATTTTTTCCACTCCTTAAATCTTTTTTAAGAAGAATTCATTTTAAAGACCTTCTTAATACATAAATATTAACAGATAAAGCCTTTTCACTCAAGAAATCTGCTTAAAAATACACCCCTAAACTACCTAAGGGATGCAGGATGTCTGAAAATAAGCTTAACGCTTATTTTTATTGCCTTTGTATACCATTGCAATACCACCGATTAAAGCAATCGCTGCGATCACGATCAAAAACCAAGTAGCCATTTCGCCTGTTTGTGGTAACATTTTTCTACCTCATTTCTAAATGATATATTAATTTTACACTAACTTATAATAAAAGAAAAGCCGAGATTAAAACCTCGACTTAAACTCTTAATGATACATTTCCTGATATTTAGCCAATTCAGCTTCATTACAATAAATGTAGTGTTCTGGGAGTACTTCACGTACTTTTGGTATATCAGTTGAATAATCATGCATTTCAGGATCATAAACTTTCAATTTAACTTTACGAGCAAGCTCTGGGTCTGGAATAGGTACAGCAGAAAGTAAAGCTTGTGTATAAGGATGAATTGGATTACGGAATAATTCTTCAGTTTCCGCAACTTCAAGAATACGACCATTACGAATTACTGCTATTCTATCAGAAATATAACGTACGACTGATAAGTCATGAGCAATAAAAATATAAGTTAAGCCATTCTCACGTTGGAATTTACGGAGTAAGTTAAGAACTTGCGCCCGAACAGAAACATCTAAAGATGAGATCGGCTCATCTGCAATAACAAGTTCTGGTTCCATAATAAGAGCTCGAGCAATCCCAATACGTTGACGTTGTCCACCTGAGAACTCATGAGGATAACGATACATATGCTCAGATAAAAGTCCAACTTCTTTAAGCATATTCTCAACTTTTTGCAAGCGATCTTCTTCATCTTTAAATAAATTAAAGTTATAAAGGCCTTCTGAGATAATATACTCTACTGTTGCACGGTCATTCAAAGAGGCAGAGGGATCTTGAAAGACCATTTGAATGTCACCAATTAATTCCTTGCGGTCTTTTTCAGATAATTTAGTATTAATTCTTTTACCTTTAAAGAGAATTTCTCCTCCTGAAGTTTTATTAATACCATTAATTGCACGACCAATAGTTGTTTTACCAGATCCAGACTCACCTACTAATGATAAGGTTTCTCCTTTAAATACATGGAAAGTGGCATCTTTAACAGCAACGAACTTGTCTTTGCCTTCACCAAAAGTGATTTCAAGGTCGTTTACTTCAACTAATTTTTCTCTATTTTTCTCCATTTGCTAACTCCTCTCTAAGAGCTGCATCTGCACCATGAACTTTCTTCAATTTTTCATGAAGGTTATGAATAACAGATGGTTTTTCAGCTTCCGGTGCTCGAGGATCTAGTAACCATGTTTTAGCGTAGTGAGTGTCTGAAACTTTAAACATAGGTGGTTCAGCTTCATAGTCAATTTGCATTGCATAAGGACTACGTGGAGCAAAAGCATCTCCTTCAATTTTTGTATAAAGAGAAGGTGGTGTACCTGCAATTGAGAATAGATCTTCTTCCGGATTTGATAATTGTGGTAATGATGATAAAAGTGCCCATGTGTAAGGATGTCTTGGGTCATAGAAGATATCTTCTACTGTTCCTGTTTCAATGACTTGTCCCGCATACATTACTGCAACACGGTCAGCAATTTGAGCCACTACACCCAAGTCATGAGTAATGAAGATAGTTGTAAATTCATATTCTTTTTGTAAATCTTTTAGTAATCTTAGAATTTGAGCTTGAATAGTAACATCTAAAGCAGTCGTTGGTTCATCACAAATCAATACTTTAGGACGACATGCCAATGCAATTGCAATGACAATACGTTGACGCATTCCACCTGAATATTCAAATGGATAATCGTCAAAGCGTTTTTCAGCATTACGAATACCAACCCGTTCCATCAAGTCGATAGCAATTTGTTTAGCTTCGGACTGTGAAGCCCCACGATGTTTGGTGATCACTTCGGTTATTTGTGTTCCGATAGTTAAGACTGGGTTTAAGGATGTCATTGGATCTTGGAAAATTGTTGCCATTTCTTTACCACGATATTTTAACCATTGTTTTGGGGAATTAAAGTTTTGTAGCTCTTCACCTTTATATATTATTTTCCCTTCTGGAATACTACCATTTTTTTCAAGCATTCCTGTAAAAGTTTTCGTGAGAACAGATTTACCTGACCCAGATTCCCCTACTAACGCCAAAACTTCTCCCTCATAAAGATCTAAATCAATACCACGAATAGCTGTTAACTGCGCATCACGCACTGCAAATTTAACAACCAGATCTCTAATTTCTAATATCTTTTTCTTCTCTGTCATTTCAATGTCCTCCTATATATGATTCTTAGGATCAGTTGCATCAGCTAATGCTTGACCCACAATGTAAAGAGAAACTGAAATCAAGGCAAGAACAGACACAGGTATCCAGAACAAGTAGGGCTTAGAAGCGATATTTGTGGAATATTTTTGAATTAAACCACCTAACGAAACAATGTCGGCAGACAATCCAACCCCAATAAAGGATAGGAAAGTTTCTGTCGCTATAAAACCAGGCAATATTCTGGAAACATCTGTAGTTATAATGGAGGTCAAGTAAGGTAAGATATTCTTAAATATCATACGATTAGCTGGAGTCCCTAAAGTCCTAGACGCTAGGTTATATTCCCGATCTCGCATAATCATTACTTGTACACGAATAAAGTATGCCGTAAAAATCCATGAAGTGAGGGTCATTGCAAAAAGTAAATTCCAAAATCCATTACCTAAAGAATAAGCTAATACCATAATGATTAATAATGTAGGAATATTACCGAATATATTGTAGACTTCAAGCATGAAAACGTCAATCTTTTGCGACATTCCCCAGAAAGCACCTACAATTACACCGATAACAGTGGTAATTAGAGTTGCTAAAACAGTAATTGAAATAGACGTTTTCGCTCCAGACCAAGTAGCATCAAAAAGAGATTGTCCGTTTGCATCTGTCCCAAACCAATGTTCACTATTTGGTTCAATATAGCGTGCAGATAAATCATTTATTTTTTCTGCATTCATCGGGTCATATCCAGAGAACATTGGTTGAATAAATGACATCAAAATAATGACCAACATCAAAATAAGAAAGAAGATAGCTACTTTATTTCTCCCAAAAGTTCTCCAAACCGATTGCCAATAAGAGTATTTTGGCGAATCAATTTTTTCTGCTTCAACATCATTGGTTTCTACAAAACGAAACGAAGCATCATTAATTTTTGGTTGTACTTCCATTATTTATCCTCCTTCACTTCTAGGCGGATACGAGGATCCACAAGAGTCATGGCGATATCACCTAATAAGATTGATAAGACCCCTAATACTGAGAATATGAAAATTAAGCCAACAGCAATTGGGTTATTGTGAGAAAGAATTGCATCTGGCAGCATTTTACCCATTCCAGGAATAGCGAATACTTGCTCAGTAATTGTGGCTCCAGCAATCGAAAAGATTATTGCTCCTGGGATTCCATTAACAATTGGGATTATCGCATTTTTAAAGATATGCTTACGCGAGATTTCTGATTCGCTCAAACCTTTAGATCTAGCAAATTTTACATAGTCAGATGATTGTTGATCAACCATATAACGTCGAATCCACATTACAGTACCAGAAAGTGACAACAAAGCTAAAACGACAATTGGCATTATATAGGATTTGATATTCTCTGGTCCTAAGATTGGAAATAGGTCTGGTAAACCAAAGAACTTATTCCCCACAAAACGACCAAAGAAAATGAAAGCAACTGAAGGTACTGAGATTAAAAGTGTGATAAAGGCTGTTCCTAATTTATCAACCCATTGTCCTTTATATCGAGCCATCAACATAGCCATTGGTATTCCAATCAAATACATTAAAAATATTGCCGTTACACCGTTCCTAAAGGAAATCATCATCATAGACGGATCTTCATTATTAGATTCTGCGCCCGCATAATTTGACCCTTCAAACATTCTCTTCTCAGTTAATGAGAGTTCAGATGTTGGTTTATAATAACGTGTGTAGGGGTTAATAGCTGATTTAAAAGATTTCCCATCTGGCATAATAATTTCTTCCGTTACAGGACGTCCTTGTTTATTTGTAATCACATCTATAACTGGCTTACCAGCAAATGTTGGGTATGAAACTCCTAAATTTAATTTGAAAATATTTTGATGAATGAATGGGAATTTTTTATTGAAATAAATTTGATAATAGTATTTAGTTCCTGAGCCAGTTAGTGCCCAACCGACTGTCTTATCATGGGTAATTTGATATCCACGTTTTAGATCTGGATTTTCTGGATCTTTAACTCGCCAAGGATGATCGACTTGAATTAGGTTTTTATAAAAATTAAAAACTCTGGCACCAATAGAGATGTCATCAGTGGCAAAGTAACCTCCACTAATTGGAAGTTGCCCTATTTCCCACTCTTTATTATCTTTACTCCACTTTTCTATAATTGCTTGATTCTCTGGACTTTCAACATTGGTAAATTCAGGATAATCTTTCTGAACTTCCTCTTGAAAGTCTCTTTGATTTAAATAATGAAGGTAGCCCATTCGGTCAAAAGCACTATTTTGATATTCTAGAAGTTGGTCAGGTTGTGATTTTAATTTACTAATCGCAGGGTCATCCTTGAAGATTGAATTTCTCGGCACCAATGAAAAAATGGCTAAATACACTAAGGTAGTAACCATAAAGATCGAAAAAAGTGACCGAAGAATTCGTTTGAATATATATTTTTTCATTTGAATCCTCCTATAATAAATGAAAAAGGCTAATTTCTCAGCCTTTTTCATCTAAGATTACATTTTCTTTTGACTATTCAGCCGCTTCTTCAGTTTCTTCAGCTGATTCGTCCATCATTTCTTCTTCAGTTTCTTCAGCTGATTCATCCATCATCTCTTCTTCAGATTCTTCACCTTCTACAGCCTCTTCGCCTTCTGCAGATTCAGAAGCTGACTCGTCACTTTCTTCTTCTTTAGTAGAGCTGCTTGAAAGACTGGATGCATCAAGTTTGTTTGCTGACCAATCATCATAAGCTGCCTGCCATTGTTCTTTAGATACTGGTTCAGATTGAACTTTCAAGAATTTGAAACGTTGAGCTCCAGTACCGGCAAATGCATATGGTGCTGAGAATGGAACTATGTTAGTAACACGTAACTGAGATCCTCCGGCACGGATTGGCAAGGCAATCGCTGCATCTGTTAACCAAGCTTGCGCTTTTGCATACGCATCATAACGAGCATCTAAATCATCAGTAATTGCTGCTGCCGCATTGACTAATTCGGCATATTCGAACAACCCTGAAGCTTCACGTGCTTCTGCATATGGATCTTCTTGTCCTTCTTTAAGGAGTGGATCAAATCCAATTGGCACTAAGAATGTACCGTTTGTTGGTAAATAGATATCTAAGAAAGTAGATGGGTCTAAGTAGTCAGGAATCCATCCAGATTCATTAGTAATATCATAATCTACTTCTGCAGCAACAGTAGCATTAAATGTTGAAGCAAGATATGTATCTTGATTGAGTAACACAGGGTTAATTATAACATTTTCAGCACCTAAAGAGTCTTCAATAGAAGCTTTCATAGATTTAGCTAAGTTCACTGATCTTGGAATAGATTCAAGAACTGGTAAATCTAATTGAATAGGCCATTCTACACCTTCTAATTCTGATTTAGCTTGTTCAATAAGTTTAGCAGCTTTTTCAGGGTTATAGAAAGCATCCTGACCATCTTCTAAATTAATACCTTCATATAATTCAGGGTTCATTTCTTCTAAGTGGCGTTCAACAGCTTCACCAAATGACTCGCCATTTACCATAGCAAAGTCCGGAGCAACTAATGTGTTACGGATATCTGTATCAGCAAACTCTTCACCAAAATCTTGAGTCATATAGGTATGCTTATCAAAACCAAACATGATAGCTTGACGGAAAGCTTTATTTAAAACAGCCGCATGTGTATCTTCATGTTGCTTGTCATTTTCTTTGCCGGTTGCTTCATGCTTAATACGGTTTAAGTTAAATTGTAGTAAGAATGATGAACCTGGACGTTGAGCTTGAGTGATATACTCACCAAATTCTTTTTGTACATCTTCATAAATTGGAAGCGTAGGATTTACACCAAATGCTGATGCTGCCCCATCCTTATAGAGTCGATAGAACACTTCTGGGTCGGAGTTATCATTATAGGTATACTGTACTGAATCAATAAATACGTTTTCTAAATCCCAATAAGATTCATTCTTAACATATTCGATTTGGGATTTTGCAGTTAAGTTAGCTAAAACGAATGGTCCGTTATAAAGAATTGAAGCAGGGTCTAATGAACCAAAATCTTCTCCAACAGAATCTAAAAATTCTTGATTGATTGGATATAAAATACCATATGTTGTTTTTGAGTTGAAATATGGCTCTGGTCTTTCAAGTGTATATTCAAGGGTATAATCATCAACCGCTTTAACTCCGACTTCTTCAAAGTCAGTAATCTTACCGTTGATATAATCATTCAAGCCTTTGATTGAGTATTGAACAATTGGTAACATTTCTGACTGAACCTCTACAGCGTGTTTTAAACCAGTTACGAAGTCATGAGCAGTTGTTTCAGCCACTTCGTTACCGTTGTTATCTACCCACATAACTCCTGGACGGATTTTATAAGTATAGACTAAACCATCCTCAGAAACTTCATGGGATTCAGCAGCTGCAGGAATGTAGTTTCCATATCGATCATTTTCATATAAACTTTCAATAAAGTTTGTTCCGTGGTTCGTGTTAATATCACGCATTGAGAATGTATAGTCTAAAGTAGTAGGGTCAGTTAGATAAGTCGTTTTATATTCTGGAACCAAGTCCCCAACTACATCTGATTGCGCTGAAGCTAACATCGGAACTACTGCGGAACCGAGCGTCAAAGCAGTTACAAAAGAAACAACTACTTTTCTTAACGATTTCTTCATTAATTTTCCTCCTTAAAAATGTACAAAGCGACAAACAATAAAGTTTTTCTGAGTATACTTCCCTCACTTTCAAAAACTGTAATTGCTTACATTTTACCAATTAGTGAAAACGCTGTCAAGCCATTTGATTTTAAAGTTTAAGTCTTGCAGCGATTGTAAGTCAGTTTACTTTGTTTTAGTATGAAATAGAAAGAGCAAAACTAGAACGGTTGATTCTTTCTAATCATTCCTAAGAGGGTGTAGAAAATGTTATCGTTTTCTCACTCCTGTCCTTAATATTAAACAATCTTCCAAACAATTTCCGTATTAGTTTGATTAGAATTTGATTTGAAAAGCGCTGCATCTTCTAATAATCTCAACTAAGATTAGCGATGGTTAGCGATTAATCAAACTTTACTATCTATATATTCTCACAAAGCAATAAACTAATAACTATAATTATATAATTTATCAAAATTTAGTTAATAATATACCTATTGGGTTATTACCCCTTCTTTAATTGACGGGTGTAGTTTAGTAAAAAGGCTGATACTATACTACCTATTAACCAAGATAGAATATACATGATTGGGTTGCTTACCCCACCTGCTGCTATCGCAAAAACACCTCCATGAGGAACTAAGCTAACACATTCAAAAGCCATTGAAAGTGCACCGGCTAAACCTGCACCTAAGGCTAGACAAGGAATAACGCGTAAAGGGTCAGCCGCTGCAAAAGGTATTGCTCCCTCGGTAATAAAGCTAGCTCCCATGGCATAATTCACATAGGCCGAAGATCTTTCTTGTTTTGACCACACTTTTGGTTTAATCGTAGCGGCTAAGGCAATAGCCATAGGCGGAACCATTCCACCAACCATTACTGCCGCCATAACATCTGAACCCGCCCCTTGAGCTTGAGTGACTAGAGCTGTTCCTGTAACATAAGCAGCCTTATTAATGGGGCCTCCCATATCAATAGACATCATAGCTGCTACTGCAAATCCTAATACAATGCCCCATTCTCTTGGAATTGATTCAATCGCATTCATTAATCCCGTCATCACCGCACCCATCGGACCATTCACTACAAATAGCATTAGCAGACCTATCATTAGAATACCCAGAACTGGGAATATGAAGATTGCCTTCATACCCTCAAGGGTTTTAGGCATCCACTTGAAGGCAATTTGCAGTCCTCTTATAATAGCGCCTGCTAAGAAACCCGCTATCAGAGCGCCAAGAAAACCAGAGGGTACTAGATTTTCAAAAATGCCTTGTGGTGCATAAGCAGCTAAAACACCAGGATTAGCAAAAATCCCACCCATTAATCCAACTATTAGTCCTGGACGATCTGCAATTGATTGACCGATAAATCCAGATAAAATTGGTAGCATCATGGCAAAAGACATTCCACCAATTGTTTTTAGTATTTGAGCAAATACACTATAGTCTGAACTACTTGGGTCAGCAGAATTTATACCCCAGAAGAAAGAAAGTGCAATCAAAATCCCACCGGCCACAACGAATGGAAGCATATGAGAAACGCCATTCATTAAATGTTTGTAGAATTGACGACCGATTGATTCTTTCTCACCAGAATCTTCTATCTCATTTACCTTTTCTCCCTTAGCGTGAAAGATAGGAGCGTCGAGACGAACGGCCCTATTTATTAATTCATCGGCCTTATTAATTCCATCTGAAACTTTAGTAATGATAACCGGCTTGCCATCAAATCGATTCATTTCAACCTGTTTATCTGCCGCTACGATAATTGCATCGGCCTTTTTAATATCCGCTTGATTAAGTTTGTTACCGATACCGGCTTGCCCGTTTGTTTCCACTTTAATACTGATCCCAGCTTTTTTAGCTGCTTCTTTTAACTTTTCTTCAGCCATAAAGGTGTGTGCTATCCCTGTTGGACAAGCAGTAACTGCTAAAATATAAGTATCTGATGATTCAGAAATTATATTTTTTTCACTTTTAGCTTGAGCTGTTTCTTTTAAATCTGCTTCTTCAGAAAATAAATCAACCACTTCATGGGCATTCTTAACAGACATCAGTTGATCAATCATTCCTTCTTCCATCAATTTTTTTGACAAGGAAGCAATTGCCTTCAGATGCTCATTTGATGAGTTTTTTGGCATTAAAATCATAAAAATTAAGTGAACATCTTTTTCATCTAAAGCTTGCCAATTAATGCCTGCTTGGGAACGCGCAAAAATAATAATTGGCGTTTTTACCGTTGATGATTGAGCATGCGGCATGGCCACACCGTTACCAACTCCAGTGGTTGAGAGTTGCTCTCTTGCTTGTAGCGATTGAAATAATTCTTTTGGATCCGTTACTCCTCCGACTTGATCGAAATTATTAACAAGACTCTTTAAAGCCTCTGATTTATTACGAACAATTAGATCAAGATCCATCACTTCAATATTTAATAATTCTGACAGCTGCATAACTTTTCCTCCTAAAGTTCTTGTATTTTGATTTTATCTACTAAAGAGTCCATTAACTTTCGCTCAGCTATACCTAAAGAAAAAGCTGTTGCCGCACCAGCAGCCGTTCCCACCTTTAAGGCATTCTTAAACGACTTTGAAGATTGGTATTCAGCCATAAAGCCTGCTAACATCGAATCGCCTGCTCCCACAGAATTAACCAATTTTCCTGGAGCTGACTTGGATCGATAAATTTTACTATCGCTAGTTAACAATATAGCTCCGTCAGCCCCTAGGGATACTAATACATTTTGAGCACCTTGTTGCTGTAAACGTTTGGCATATTTTATGACATCCTTGTCCGTGTGAATAACTGAATTGAAAATATCAGCCAATTCTTGTTGATTGGGTTTAATTAAAAAGGGACGATAGGTTAAGCATGATGTTACTAATTCCCGGTTTGAATCTAATATGAAATTGACCTGGGTTTTTTGGCACAGTTCGCCTATCCTTTCGTAATCTTTCGCTTCCATACCTGGAGCTAAATTCCCTGATAAAAATACGGTATCACCTTTTTTTAATTTTTGCTTTAATTGACTAAAGAACGCCTCATATTGAGGTCTCAATATTTTAGGACCTTTGGCATTTAGTTCTGTTTCTTTCTTACTTTTCAGCTTCACATTGATACGTGTTTGACCATTCACTTCAATAAAATCATGTGCAATCGAATGTTTTTTTAATAAATTGGTTAAATAATTCCCAGTGAACCCACCCATAAATCCCAAGGCACAAGAAGCTATTCCAAACTCTGACAATAATAGTGAGACATTTAAACCCTTACCTCCAATAAGATAGGTTTCTGAATCTATACGATTTAATGCTCCTTCCTTGAAGTCCCTGGTCTCTATAAAATAATCGAGGGCTGGATTAAAGGTTATAGTGTAATTCATAGACTCCCCCCTTAAAAATATATTAGTTAACGAACAAAATTTTAAAGTTGCTTTAAGTAAGCGTTTCCTGATTAATGTTTACATTATAGAAAAACTTTACCTTTGTTTCAATATTTCATATAAATTTTATTTATAAAGCTAGAAAAAAAGCAACTAGCCTATGCTAGTTGCACAGACTGAAGACAAACCCTTTGTGAGTTAATCTCAAATAAAGGGGTTGTCTTTAT
>NZ_JBNUPJ010000026.1:0-18365 GCF_050409485.1 Facklamia sp. P12945 | reverse complement strand
CTGGGTCTACGACATAGTCTGGAACCGTGACATTATCGGTTAAATCAATCGTGCCATCTACTTCTACGATCTCTGGCTTAACCGTTGGATCGTAATCTTCTTTTTGAGGGATCTCTGGCGCAGTCACCGTCACCGGTACCTGGATGATTTCCATTGATCCATCTGGATAAGTCACTTTAACAAGTCCAATATAGCCGCCAGGTGTTGTATTATCGATGGTTCCAGCTGGAGTCACATCTTCAAAAATTATATCTCCAGGATATTTTGGATTCACTACATAATCTGGAATGCTAACATTATCTAATAAATCGGGTGTTCCTCCTATCCCAATAATTTCAGGAGTTACTTGAGGAACGAAAACATCTGCTTGTGAAGCTTCCGGAGTTTTTACGGTAACAGGTACATCAACAATTTCGGATGTTCCGTCTGGATAAGTTACTCTAACTTTACCTGTATATTCTCCAGGAGTTGTATTATCAATCACTCCATCTGGCGTCACATCCTCAAAAGTAGGGACACCTGGATATTTTGAATCTTGAATATATGAAGGAACAGTCACATTATCTATTAAATTAGGAGTTTGTCCAATTTCAATTACTTCTGGTACCACCATTGGATCATATACATCGGATTTTTTATCGATTACAGTCACTGGCACATCAACAATTTCAAATGTATTATCTGGATAAGTCACTTTAACTTTACCCGTATATTCTCCAGGAGTTGTATTATCAATCACTCCATCTGGCGTCACATCCTCAAAAAGAGGGACACCGCTATGCTTTGGATCCTGCACATAGTTTGGAACAGTTACGTTATCTGCTAAATCAATCGTATCTCCTACTTTAATTATCTCCGGAGTTACATTCGGTTCATAAATTGAATCATGAGGAACGTCTACAGCGGTTACCACTACAGGTACTTGAATAGTTTCAGAACTTCCGTCTTGGTAGGTTACTTTGACCGTACCCGTATATTCCCCAGGTTTTGTATTATCTATCGAACCGAAAGGAGTAATATCCTCAAATGTTGGTTTTCCATCATAGTTAGGAACAGTCACATTATCGATTAAGTTAACTGTTTCTCCCACTTTGATATTCTCAACAGTTGCAACGGGAGCAAATGTATCTGCTTCATTTTTTAACCTCGCATAAAAATTATCAATCGCTATTATATTTCCCGTATTTACTGTTTCTAATTGAGCAATATACATTGTTTCTCGTGGCAAATTAGCAGGTACATCAAATGCTTGATCTGGGAAAACTCCATTTGCTGCAACAGTAAAAGGGGTTCCTTCAAGAACTAATTTTGGAGATTTCGTAGGATCTTCAGGAACTTCATACCAACGAACGATATACTCAACATCAGGCACAGCTCCAGTAACAACAGCATTCGCTTTATTGCCAGGTGCTGCATAATTATCGGTTGAGTCATAATTAGTAATGTCTATTGTTGGAATAGTATTTCTTAGTACAAATTGGAAACCAGCTCCTTTGAATTCATCCCTTCCAGAAGAATTCGTTTGAGAATATAACAAGGCTGTTGTCGGCTTGCTTGAAGTCGAGAAGTCCCTAAATTCAGAATCATATCTTGAAACGAGGATAAAGTCAGATGCATCAAGACCCCCTGTGTCGTATTTAAGGTTTTTCCCATTATAGAATTGTCCATCTAAAGTGGAGTTAGAAAAAACAGAAACTTCTTTACCAAACTGATTTCCTTGCGAATCAGCTACCGACATATTCATGATCACTTGATGCCATAGAGACGCATTTTTTCTTTGCTTAATTCCTAACATCTCTCTTACATTAGCTATATCGAACTTAAAATCACCAAATTGATTGGTCTTTGTCTTATAGGTAACCTTATTATTAGGATTCAAAACATCTTGGATAGTTAGATAAACCGTCATATCCTCAGCAAATTTATCACCTGTTTTTTCTTCATAGGCTGGATATTGTGAGGTGATTCCTGGTGCATAATCTGCCTCCCAATAAACATTTCCTACAATTGTCTTATCATTAGCGTAATTTGCATGATTGATATCCCCTACTAATTTATCAATTTCGACTACTTTTTCTTTATTATGCTGAGTCAATTGATCTTTAGGTTGTAAAACGACAGCAACATCTTGAATCTGCATCGTTGCCACATCTTGAAGAATTGGTGTCCATATACCATTAATTCCCTGACTATAACCTCCCCATTGTCCAGGGTTACCATTACTTGTTTGAACATTATCATACTTATTATTGACTAACCAATCTTGATCTGCCCAAATTCGATATTTAAAAGCTGAATATAATACAGTTTCTAACTGCTTACCAAGAAATTCGTGGTCCGTTGTTGTTCCATCAGGATTGACCACTTTAAATATCCCTGGATTCACTGCAAAATAACCATTATCATTGGATTTAAATGTATAAATAGGTGACAAAGTACCATCTCTATCCATCCATTGCATATATAAAGGTACGTTCCCAACTAGATAGTCTTGATTATTAATCAAATGTTTGTCATTAACCTGATGGTTATCTTGGGATTTAATGAGTTCTTTATCTCCATCATATATCCCTGTATTTCCTGCATTATCTACGTAAGTTCTACCATTTAAATGGTGTTTTAGATATTTGAGATTAAATTCTCCATCTAACATTTTGTTTTCAATACTGATCACATTCTGATCAGCAGGTAAAAGATTCGCTAAAGTAGCAAAAGATTCCGGAGCAGATAAAGCTTTATCTTGAGGTGCATTAATTGATGTCGCCTCTGAATTAGAGGTTCTACTTTCATTCGCTAATGTTTCATTTTCTATACTAGTTGTTATTTCTTCTAAACTAGTTTTATTCGCTTCTAAGTTTGTAGCTTTTTCTTCTTTTATAGACGCTACTATAGACTTAGCCTTATTTGCTGAGATTTCCGCTTCTTTTGCTGAGATTTTCGCTTCTTTTGCTAATGCTAAAGCTTTTGTAGTTCCAGCAATATTTGCTGCCTCGATGGCTATCCCTGCTTCTGCCTTAGCATTATTTAAAGCTGAAATAGCTTCGTTCGCTGCGGTTTCTGCTTCTATAACACTCGTCGCTTCAGAAGCTTTTTCGGCAGCATTAGAAGCTTCTTTTGCAGCTAAAGCAGCTTCTAATGCTGCATTTTTAGCGGTATTTTCCGCTTCTAATTCATCATTTGAAAGTTCATTTAATGTGGTATCATCACCTGTGACTGTTGCTTCCTCTGAGGTCATAACTTCTTCAATGGTAACTAGTTCTTCATTAGTTATCTTATCTTCTGAACTATTTGTTAATTCAGAAGTGACTACTTCGTTTAAATCGTTTTGTTCGTTTAATGAATTATCTGCTGTTTCTTCTGTCGTCGCGCTTGTTGAGGTTTCTTCTGTAATATTTTGTGCATAAACACTATCTTGACCTACACCTGCAAATATGAAAAAAGATGCGATTAAAACAGAACAAGATCCAAATGCAAACTTTCTTATTGCATATTTGTTATCTTTATTAGAAAACTTCCTCTGTTTCAAAAATTTATTATTCTTACCGACCACAATATCACTCCTAAAAAAAATTTAATATTGCGACATCTTTTCTAAAGTATAGCGACAATACTATAAGAACATATTATAATATTCGCCTTGATTTAGTCAAACAAATGCTATATAATTATTATTTTATTTATAAATAGGTTGTATTATATATCAATTTAAAATAAAAAAATTATGGCTTCCTCATTCCTTTATATTTATGTAATAAGTTGGGAGTTTTACACATCTTTTCTATACTAAGTTTTTTAAAAGGGTTGCCTTACAATAAAGTTCATATCCAAGTATTATTTTTCTGAACTTCTATGTTTATCCTATATGTAATCTGATCCTAAGCAGATCGATCTTCAATTCAACTTTATAACAATAATAGTATTATCTATATTTTTTAAACGTGGTTGAGAATCACAGTAATGCGTTTAATATCTTTCATTTTTATAATTATTACTTGTTAATAATAAAACTTAAAACGCCTCCTCTAGCGATGCCAATAAGCATCGCTAGAGGAGGCGTTTAACTTTAATTTATAAATTCTTTAAGTTTTTAGCGTTTCTTATTTAAATTCTGTAATTTTTTCAGCGGCTAAGCGTACGGATGGATAACCAGAATCTTTAGCCTTTCCAATTGATAGGATCATTACCGGTACATAGCGTTCTTTGTCGAGACCGAAAGCTTCAGCCAATAAGTCCTCTTCAAAACCACCGATTGCATTGGTATCATAACCATGAGAACGAGCCACTAACATTAATTGCATGGCTGCCAAACTTGAATCAATTTTCACAACATCATTCATTTTTTGTTTAGAAAAGCTTTTATAATAAGGAATAATGACAGATAATTGTTGATCTCTCGTTTCAGCAGGCATTTTACCTTCCTCGACTGCTTGATTGTAGATTTCTTCACCGAGTTCATAACACTGCATATCGCCAAATATTAATATCATAGCAGATGAAGTGTCATTTTGCAGCGTATTAAAACGAATAAGTGGTTTTAATTTGGCTTTTTGCTCTTGGCTTTCAACCACCACAAACCTCCATGGTTGCATATTGACGGATGAAGGAGCTGTGGTAGCTTCTTGAATCATTTCAAGCATTTCTTCCTGACTTATTTTATACTTCTCATCATAAGCACGAATTGACTTTCTTCCATAAGTAATTTCTGAAAAATTATTAGTGACTAAGTGGTTGGACATATTATTCTCCTTTTCTATTGTATTAATTTGGTTAATAATTCGATCAATCGCTGTGTTTCATCTTTAGATAGGGGTAAAATCCTCTGTTGCTCAGATTGACAATGACTCTGCTGGCAACGATTCAAATCATTTAACGCCTTATCGGTAATTGTTACAAGCACTTCACGATTATTTTCTTTATTTCTTTTGCGGATCACATATTTTTTTCCTTCAAGAATTCTTAAATGTCTTGTAACAGCTGCACGATCTATCTTTAATTCCTTTTGTAGACGAGTTTGGCAACAAGGACCATGCTCTTTTAAAAACATCATTAATTCAAAGCGCGTTATACTAAATGACGTTTCTTTTTCAAATTTACTAATTAACTCCTGGTTAACTAGTTTTAATTGATAAAATAATCTACTTACTTCTCTTAGACTCACCAAACCCTCCCTCTTTCATTTCATAAATCAACAGTTGACTCGTCAATTATAAAGTGTTTTGTTTGTTTTTTAAAATAAAATGCTCCTTTATTAACCAAAAAAACGCTCTCTAAATTCTTAGAGAGCGCTTTAATCTATTCTGTCAATCTTATTTGAAATCTTTTAAATTATAGAAAACTTTTTTGCCATTATATTGTGCTAATTCACTTAATTCATCTTCAATCCGCAATAATTGATTATATTTGGCAATACGGTCTGTACGTGATAAAGACCCTGTCTTAATTTGACCCGCATTGGTTGCTACTGCAATATCCGCAATAGTGGAGTCTTCCGTTTCACCTGAACGGTGAGAAATGACTGCTGTGTACCCTGCACGCTTAGCCATTTCAATCGCATCAAATGTCTCAGTTAGTGTCCCAATTTGATTCACTTTGATTAAAATGGAATTCCCCACACTTTCTTCAATACCACGTGAAAGAATTTCAGTGTTGGTCACAAATAGATCATCTCCAACTAATTGGACTTTGTCACCTAAACGTTCAGTTAGTAACTTCCAACCCTCCCAGTCATTTTCATCCATACCATCTTCAATGGAAATGATTGGATATTTATTCACTAACTCTTCAAGGTAGTCAACTTGTTCTTGGGCTGAGCGTTTTTTACCGCCTTCTCCTTCAAATTTGGCATAATCATAAACACCCTCTACGTAAAATTCTGAAGCGGCACAGTCAAAGCCTAAGAAGATATCTTGACCGGGTTTGTAGCCAGCTTTCTCAATCGCTTTAAGAATGATCTCTACACCGTCTTCCGTTCCTTCAAAGCGAGGCGCAAAACCACCCTCGTCACCTACTGATGTTTCTAACCCACGTTCCTTGAGAATTGATTTTAGCGCATGGAAAACTTCAGCGCCCCAACGTAACGCTTCTTTAAAGTTTTCAGCCCCAACAGGTAAAATCATAAACTCTTGGAAAGCAATCGGAGCATCCGAGTGTGAGCCACCATTAACAATATTCATCATTGGTACTGGTAACTCTTTGGTATTGAATCCACCTAAGTATTGGTATAAAGGTATTTCTAAATAATCAGCAGCTGCACGTGCCACAGCAATAGATACGCCTAAGATAGCGTTTGCTCCGAGTTTTCCTTTATTCGGTGTGCCATCCATTTCAATCATCATTTGATCAATAGCTTGTTGTTGCAATACATCAAACCCTAATAAGGCTTCGGCTAAAAAGTGGTTAACGTTATCAACGGCTTGGCTAACTCCTTTGCCACCATAGCGTGTTGCATCTCCATCACGTAATTCTACTGCTTCATGTTCTCCAGTAGATGCTCCTGAAGGGACCATTCCGCGTCCAAAGGCACCACTTTCGGTATAAACTTCTACTTCAATTGTTGGGTTTCCTCTTGAGTCAAGAACTTCACGTGCGTAAACATCTGTAATATAAGGCATTTTATTCGCTCCTTTTGTTGGATTGAAACGGTTAAACGTCTCAATCTTATTCTATTGTTTTAGTAAATTAAATTCAATGAATTGCCATTAATGCTTAATTAAACTTTGGCTAGTCATCTCACTTGGTTGGTCAATTTTTAAAAGGTCAAGCATAGTAGGTGCTAAATCAGATAGTATGCCACCTTCTCTTAACGAGATTCCTTCTTTCGTAACAATTACTGGTACAGGATTGGTAGTATGAGCAGTCATAGGTTTACCTTCTAACGTAATGACTTCATCTGAATTGCCGTGATCGGCTGTAATGATTGCAACACCTTCTTTTTCTAAAATCAAATCGACAATTTGACCGAGGCACTCATCGACCGCTTCAATAGCTTTGACGGTTGGCTCTAACATACCTGAATGACCAACCATATCCGGATTAGCAAAATTAAGAATGATTGCATCAATCGTATCTTCATTAATTTTATCTATCAATGCGTCCTTGACTTCGTAAGCGGACATTTCAGGTTTTAAGTCATAAGTAGCTACTTTAGGAGAAGGAATTAAAATACGTTCTTCTCCCGGAAACGTTTCATGACGGCCACCTGACATAAAGAAAGTGACATGAGGAAACTTCTCAGTTTCTGCAATACGTAACTGCGTTTTGCCTGCTTTCGCTATCGCTTCGCCAATCGTATTCACTAAATCAACTTTCTTGAAAGCGATTTCTGCTAGAACATCTTTTGAATATTTAGTAAATGTTACAAATTGTAAGTTTTCTGGTCGATTCGATGTGTCAAAGCCGTCAAAAGCCGGATTACTTAAAGCTGTTGATAGTTGAATCGCACGATCAGGTCGGAAATTATAATAAATAAGGCTATCGCCTTCTTTAATGTGTCCTTCTGGATCCACCACAAAAGGTTGAACAAATTCATCATATACTTCTTGATCATAAGAAGCCTGAACTCCTGCTTCAGCAGAGGCATATTGCGGTCCTTGGCCACTAACTAAGGCATCATAGGCTAATTTAACGCGGTCCCAACGCTTATCACGGTCCATTGCATAGTAGCGTCCAGAGACTGTTGCAATTTCACCAATTCCTTTTTCTTTAATAAAACTTTCTGTATCTCTTATAAAATCTATTCCGGATTGAGGTCCAACATCACGTCCATCTAGAAAAGCGTGAATATACACTTTGTTTAAATCCATTTCTTTAGCTAACTCAATTAAACCGAAGAGATGATTGATATGTGAATGAACCCCACCGTCAGAAAGTAAGCCCATTAAATGCAATGCTCCATTATTTTGCTTAGCGTGCTCGATGGCCTTGGTGAGTTCAGGAATCTTTTTTATACTACCCTCTTGAATGGACTTATTTATTCGCGTCAAGGATTGATAGACAATTCTTCCAGCCCCAATATTCATATGTCCTACTTCAGAATTCCCCATTTGACCTTCTGGTAAACCAACATTTTCCCCTTCTGCTCTGAGTTGTTGATGGGGAAATTGCTGCCAATAACGATCAAAGTTGGGTTTATGCGCCGCCTTAACGGCATTCCCATAAGTCTCCTCGCGAATACCAAAGCCATCTAAAATAATTAAAGCAATAGGTGCTTTTCCCATTATTTAACCGCCTCCAATAAAGCTAAGAATGATTCAGGTTGTAGGCTCGCTCCGCCTACTAATGCTCCGTCTACATCTGGACAAGCTAGGTACTCTGCAATATTATCAGGTTTAACTGACCCGCCATATTGAATACGTACTTGATCAGCTACCTCTTGGTTAAAGTTTTCTGCTACTACTTGACGAATCGCATGACACATCTTTTGGGCATCATCTTTTGTTGCTGATTTACCCGTCCCAATTGCCCAAATTGGTTCATACGCAATTACCAATGATTGTACTTGACCTTCCGTTAAATCTTTTAAAGCTGCCGTTATTTGTTGGCCTACAAATTCCTCAGCATTTCCTGCTTCGTAGGTTTCGAGCGTTTCTCCGCAACAAATAATCGGCTTCATTCCATTACGAAAGATAGCATGAGCTTTTTGATTAATTTCTTCATTGCTTTCATGAAAATATTGACGACGCTCAGAATGTCCAATGATCACATAATCTACACCTAAAGCCGCTAGCGTTTTGGGACTGATTTCGCCCGTAAAAGCGCCTTCATCTTCCCAAAAACAATTTTGCGCAGCTACTTGTAAATCAGTTCCCTGTACAGCTTCGGTCATAGCTTCTAAGAAAACAGCAGGTGCTCCGATCACTGCATCCACTAAATCATTTGAAGGGATATCTAATTTGACATTTTCAATAAAACCACGTGATTCTTTAGCTGTTTTATTCATTTTCCAGTTTCCGGCAATAATTGGTTTTCGTGACATATTTTTCTCCTTTTCTAATTATAGATTATCAATGGACTCCACGCCTGGTAATTCGGCTTCCTCAAGATAAGATAAGGAGGCTCCTCCACCGGTAGAAATATGCGTGAACTTATCTTCATAACCCAATTGAGTAACAGCTGCAGCAGAATCTCCTCCACCTACAATAGTGGTCGCACTCTCTAAATTAGCAATGGCTTGACAAACTCCCATCGTTCCCTGTGCAAATTTTTCCATTTCAAAAACACCCATTGGCCCATTCCACACTACAGTTTTGGCGCCAGCTAAAGTTTCAGCAAACAAATCAACTGTCTGAGGCCCTATATCCATCCCCATGTAGTCTGTAGGAATTTCTTCAGAAGCTACCACTTTAGTTTCGGCATCCTTGTTAAATTCTTTAGCCACAACATTATCAACCGGTAACACTAATTTATCGCCTGCTTTTTCCATAATTTCTTTAGCGAGTTCGATGCGATCTGGTTCACAAATGGATTGTCCAATTTCGAGGCCTTTTGCCTTGAAAAAGGTATACGCCATACCTCCACCGATAATTACTTTATCAGCTCGATCTAACAAATTCTCAATAACTTTAATCTTATCAGAAACTTTTGCTCCCCCTAATATAGCAACAAAAGGACGTTCCGGCTGATCTACCGCTTCTTTCAAGAATTTCACTTCTTTTTCCATTAAGAAGCCGACCGCTGAATCTAAATGCGCTGCAATACCAACATTCGATGCATGAGAACGATGTGCGGTTCCAAATGCATCATTAACAAATAGATCCCCTAGACTTGCCCAATACTTGCCAAGTTCTGGATCATTCCCAGATTCCTTTTTCCCTTCTACATCTTCAAACCGTGTGTTTTGAACTAACAATACTTGACCCTCTTGCAAATTTTTAACCGCTAATTCTAATTTTTCGCCACGTGTTTCATCAATAAAAACAACCTCTTGTCCTAATAATTCAGATAAACGATTTGCTACAGGATTTAAGTTACGATCTGCTTTATCCAAATCCTCTGCCGATTTGATCTTACCTAGATGTGAAAATAAAACAACCTTGGCTTGATGCTCAATTAAATACTTTATCGTATCTAGAGCAGCTACAATTCGATTATCGTCTGTAATCTTATTACCATCCATCGGAACGTTAAAATCGACACGTACTAATACGGTTTTGTTTTCAAGGTTTAAGTCTCTAATAGTTTTTTTAGCCATTCTTCTTCCTCCTTTATGAAAAAAACGGAGAAGCGCGTTTGCTTCCCCGCTAGTGTGGGTCTTATTAATTTAATTCAACAAAATATTCTAAGGTTGAAATCATGTTCGCTGTAAAGCCGTACTCATTATCATACCAAGAGGCTGCCATAACGATTTGATCGTCGCCTTCACCCATTACTTTTGTAAGTGTTGAATCAAAAACAGATCCTGCTGGATAACCAATAATGTCTGCAGAAACAATTTCATCTTCTTCATAGACAAAAGCATCTGATTCATATTTCTTCATCGCTGCGTTAACTTCCTCAGCTGTTACTTCTTTGTCTAAGACTGCATATACCTCAGTTAAAGAACCAGTGATTGTTGGAACTCGTAAAGCTGCACCGTCAATTTTACCATTCAATTCAGGAATTACTTTTCCGATTGCTTTAGCAGCTCCAGTGGAAGCAGGAATAATTGAAAATGCTCCTGCACGGTTTTTACGTCCGCCTGGCGAATCTTGTAATTTTTGAGTTGCTGTATAAGCATGAACCGTTACCATTTGGGCAGATTTTAGACCAAATTCTTTATGTAAAACATTGACCATTGGAGCTAAGCAGTTAGTTGTACATGAAGCTGCTGAAACAATCACATCATCAGCTGTTAGAACTTCGTGGTTTACACCATAAACAATTGTCTTCGTTTCAGCTGACTTAGCGGGTGCTGAGATTAGGACACGCTTAGCACCTGCATCGATATGGGCTTGAGCCTTTTCTGCTGAATTGTAAAAACCAGTACATTCTAAGACGAATTCAACCCCTAAATCTTTCCATGGTAACTTCGCTGCATCTGGCTCAGCAAAGGCTTTAATCTCTTTACCATCTACAACAATCACATCACCTTTAGCTTCGACAGAGTATGGAAAACGACCTTGCGCTGAGTCATATTTTAATAAATAAGCTAAATCTTCGTTATCTGTTAAATCATTAATTGCAACAACTTCTAAATCTGAATCCTTTTCTAAAATACGACGTAATGCTAAACGTCCAATACGACCGAAACCATTGATTGCGATTTTTGTTGACATATTGATAATTTCCCCCTTAGGATATTTTATTTAAATTGGGTAACCCCATTTAAAACAGCTTTAGCGAGACTTTTATCACAAATGAGCCAGGTTTGTTTTGGCATCATCTTGTAGAAAGCTCGGGTAGCAGGTGCTTTTTGTTGGCCTGCTACTATGGTTAATAATAACGGAAACTTAATGACATCTTCAAGTTGTAAGCCTAAGCGAGGGATGGAAAAAACAACCTTTCCCTCTGCATCATAAAAAATGCCAAATGCTTCTCCTACCGCTTGACCTTCGAGAAGTATTCTTTCTTGTGGCGGAGTTAGTTTTCTTCGCTTTGACATTACTTGAGCGGCTCCCACACTTAATAAAAGACAGTCCGCTGATCGACTTAAATCAAGGGCTTTTTTAATGGTTGGATCCTTAACAATCTCTTGACTCAACTGATCAGTTAAACGATCTGGAATATACAAGGGAACATAGTCAGCTTGGGTCTCATGAGCCATTATTCCAGCTACCGTATTAGATTGAATATGAAAAGAACCTTCCATACCACCACGGCTAGGCACAAAGGATAATTGTCTGTTTTGCGATAGTTCCTTAGTAAAATGTTGACCCATATTAGCCAAAGTGGACCCTCCCGTAACAGCTACAACCGCTTCTTGCGGTAATTCTTGTCCTAGAATCGTTTGAACTGCTTCAGCAAGCATTTGAAAAACTGTAAAGTCGCTATCTACATCGCCAGCTACTACCCAGCAGTTTTGTATATTTAATTCTTTAGCTAAGGCTGCTTCGTATTCCGGTAAACGGTCCTGCCCCATCCTTAACTGCTGAATGAGATGGCCTACTCTTTGTCCTTCATCCGTAATACGTATCCCCGCACGACTTACATCTACCAGACTTTGATCACGCAATACTTGTAAATTAGTTCTCAAAGTTCGCTCGGACAAATGAATTTGTTTGGCTAACGCTTTACGACCAATTCGTAGTTGATGCTTAGATAAAGCTTTTAAAACATTAAGACGAATGTCTAACATCTCACCAAGTTCTGGTACCACTGTACCTAATTCATCAATCAAATCCATTCCAAGCCTCCTGTTGGTCGCTGAATGACCTTGTTTTATAAAAAGAAAAAAAGCTATTCATCTTTCTTCATAAAACATTCTAACACTGCATGGTTTAAATTACAATGGATATACTTTCTGAATCTGGGCGCTTTATGTCCTTTGAAATCTACTGCTTCATCTTCTAAGCTAATCTTACCCCATTAATTACTATCGATAGTAACTCCATTCGACTTTGTTCAAAAAACAAACAATCTAAATGATGAAAACATACATTTAGATTGCTTATCATAAATAAAAAAATCATTAAAGATGTTGTTTGCGATACAACCAATAGGAAGCTCCAACGACACTCATAGTGCCACCTAACGTGATCAAAGGAACACTCCATTCTTTAATAGTCAACGGCAAGAAGACGGTTAATAAAATAAGGATTCCCATTACAACAAATATTTTTCCAGCTAAACGGTGGGTAAGATACCACACCTTTTCATCAGCTAATGTCCAAGGGGTACGTATGCCCATAAAATAATTAAATTTAATTTTTGGCATATAATTCCCTAAAACAATAAATAGTAGCCCTAAACTTCCTTCTAAATAGGAAGGAATCTGGTTGAGCCAGTTTAAACCATAGGCACCTATAATTATTTGACTGCTAAGTAAATAAATATTCATAGCAAAAATGATTAAATAAAAATGCTTTTCAAAACGTCGATAATTTTCGCGTTTTGGATCAATGCGTTTCAATACTTCTACTAAAAGATTCAGTCCAGCCAATAATGCAGGAAACTTAAAAAGATTTATTTTAGGACCATAATTATCAGCATTCCCTGCCAAATCAAAGTGTGTAGGAATCACTTCGGGTGCTTTTATAAAGAAATAGCCCGCTAGAATAATAGAAACACAAACAAGAACCCAGTTTTTATAGTAATGCCTCGTTAAGTTTTTAGTCATAAAATCCTCTCCTTTATTTTTCTAAATTCATTAACCATTGAATGACTCCATCTAAAACGGAACTATTTAATTCATAATAAATAAACTGTCCCTCTCTTTTATCAATCACTAAATCAGCCTGTTTTAAAATAGAGAGATGTTTAGAAATAGTAGAACCTGCCGATTCAAATTGACGGACAATTTCCCCAGCAGTTAAAGGGCCGGGTCTGAGTAATTCTAAAATTTTACGTCGATTGGGATCACTTAAAGCTTTAAAAAGCAGTTGAACACTCAAATGTTCACCTCCTCATCTTTTTATTTCGATAATTAGCTAAATATCTAATTATAAGTTTAGCATGTATTTTTAAATTATGCAATGCTGCCTTCATCTAAGGGCACAAAAAAAGTACCAGCGCATTGCTAGTACTTAAAAGATACGGATATTTCCTTTTATTACTTATCTTTCTTAGTCTTTTTATCCTTACGATTGGCCATCACTTCGTCCACTAAGCCATAAGCTTTCGCTTCTTCAGCCGTCATAAAATTATCTCGGTCGGTATCCTTTTCAATCACTTCAATAGGTTGACCAGTCGCTTCACTTAAAATTTCATTTAAGCGCGTTCTCGTCTTCAAAATATGGCGTGCAGCAATTTCAATTTCAGTGGCTTGGCCTTGAGCACCACCTAAAGGCTGATGAATCATTACTTCAGCGTTCGGTAAGGCAAAGCGCTTGCCTTTGGTTCCTGCTGCTAATAGGACGGATCCCATTGATGCAGCTAATCCAATCACGATCGTTTGGACGTCCGCTTTGATAAAGTTCATGGTATCATAGATGGCCAAACCAGCCGTAACACTACCTCCTGGTGAATTGATATAAAGGTAGATATCCTTCTCAGGATCTTGAGCATCTAAAAATAATAATTGGGCAATGACTGAGTTAGCCATGTGGTCATCCACTGGACCTGATAACATAATAATTCGATCTTTTAACAAGCGCGAATAAATATCATAAGCGCGTTCACCACGTGATGTTTGTTCTATTACTGTGGGTACTAAATTCATTCTATATCCTCCCTTTAATCTGAGCCTTTCAATTTACTTCAATAGTATAACGGATTAGGTCAAGAATGGTCAAGTTTTATGCTCTTCCATTTTTCCATGAAATCATTCGCTAATTAGATTGTAAGATAGAGATTTATCAATATATCAGACCCTTTTGTTTCCAAATAAATTTGACCGCCTAATTTCTCAATGACTATTTTAATTATATTTAGGCCTAAACCTGTATTTTGTTTTGTTTTCGACTGCTTGTTTTTAGCTTGATAGAAGCGATTCAACCAAGTATTAGGATCTTCATTAATTGGATGTGAAAGTCGATTACAATAAATAATTCTTACGACATTTGCATTACCTGGTAAGACCTCTCGTTTTGTTTGATTTATTAAGTCTTCATGCTTAAGATTTGTTAATTCTTCCTCAATTTTATGGCCCGACAATTTGATTTTTAAATAATCCTTGCCATGATCTAATACATTTTTTACTAAATTATCTAGCGCGTGGTTCAGCAGTCTGACATCCGATGTAATTAAAAAACTACCGTCCGATAAGTCAAGTTCAACTTCAATATTAGCTGTTTTCAACTGATCATAGAAAGACAAAACATGCTGAGTAATAATTTCATTTAAGTTCACTATTTCGTTCTTGTACTCAAATTCTGTATCTTGCAACCTCTCCAATAAGAAAAGCCGATCCAACAAATCTTTTAAATGATCAATTCTTTGATAGATAATTTGAAAATAACGCTGCTTGTCGTTCTCATCCTCGCTGGTTTCCATTAATTGAAGATAACCCATGAGTGAGGTCAAAGGTGTCCTCACATCATGGGAAAGATTAATCATTAATTCTTGCTTTGAACGTTGCTCAATTTGTAATTCTCGATATATATTTCTTTCTTTAATTAATGCCAAGTTTATCCTTTTAACAAGTTCATTCATTTCTGATGAAAAGATCTCTTGTGTCAGTAATTGATTGGTAGGGGATTTACTGATAACTTTTAATTGCTTCGTCAAATCAGAAACTTGGAGCCGATAGTAATAATGATAACCAACTATAGCTAGAATTATCAAAATCAATAAAAAATATATCATTGACGGTCCCTACTTTCTATGCTCTAATGTTCAAACTTAAAGTCTATTCGATAAATATACCACCTATTCAAGAGATAAAGTACCAATAGGTATACAACACCCATACTTACCACTGACATGGCTTGCTCTGAATAATTTGGGCCCATTGACATTAGCTTATTGGAGAATAATTGTTTTGTAAGATCCAAACCAACAATATCCCCTATAAATCCAATGATTTGATTGTGAAAACCTGTTCCCACTAGGCAAGCTAAGACAATGATTGCCACTTTACTTTGTAGCAATAAACTTAAGGTTACTGTCACCGACATAATAATAAGGTACATAAGAGCTTGTGGCAATAGTAAAGCTAAATGATCTTGCCAATAAATAGGCAACTCTAATTGACCTGTCACACCGGCCATTAGAACTGAAAAAGCAATACAAACAACTTGAAATATGAAGAATATTAACAAGGCGACAAATAATTTAGAAGTCATCCATTTCCATTTCGCCCCTTTAATAGCTAACATATTTTTTAAATAGCCAGAAGAAAAATCACTTTCAATAAAAACAGCTGAAAGTATATAAACAAAAAGAAGGCTCAAACTGTAATTAGCAATTAGACTATCGGAAAAACGATAGGCTTTTTTTTCTTCTTGAATACTTGTTTCGTACTCTTCCTCTGTTAAAATTTCTCCTTCTTGCATCGATTTTATTTCTAACTTAAAATTGCCTTCTTCATTGGTTTCTTTCGAAGTCATTGATAGTTGATAGTCTTCGTAAGATTTGTGTGTTGTTACATAGCCGCCATAAGTTAGTAAAGAGAATATCAACGAAAGGATCAATAACGTAATCCAAGTAGCCTTCATGTGCAACAACTTATAGGAATCAAAGCGAATAAAATTAACCATTGTTGTGACCTCCTGTTAAGCGGATAAAATAATCTTCTAAGCTCGCTCGCTCAACTACCAATTGTTCAAAAAGAATGCCTGAGCGAATTAATTCATGGCTAATGACTGACGGATTATCTAAGTGTTCATATACACGCAGTTCAGAATCGCTCACTTGCTTAATTTGCTGAAGATCTAATTTTTCTTGTAAATGTGCCATTATTTGAGCCTGATCGCCACCCTTAATCCAAATAAAATCTTGATTAATCTGATTTAATTCCTCCATATCTGCTTCTTTTAATAAGGTACCTTCATTAATAATACCAATTCGAGTCGTGAGTTTCGCCAATTCACCCAAAATATGACTAGATATCACAACCGTAATATGACGCTCGCTATTCAATTTAAGAATCGTCTCGCGGAACTCACTAATTCCCTGCGGATCCATTCCGTTGGTAGGTTCATCTAACAACAAAAGATCCGGATCTCCTACTAAAGCTAAAGCAAGACCTAATCGCTGTTTCATACCCAATGAAAATTTTTTAACTTTCTTTTTCTTAACTTGACTAATGGGTAAGCCTACTAAATTCAATAATTCTTCTATATAATTGTCACGGCGAATTCCATACAATTTACATTTTAGTTCCAGGTTTTGCCCAGCTGTGAGTCCCATATAAAGTCCTGGCGCCTCAATTAAAGTGCCAATTCTTACTTGAAAATGGTCATTTTTAGCCATTTCTTGGTCTTGAATCCAAACCTTTCCACTAGTCGGTAGAATCTGACGATTAATGATCTTCATTAAGGTTGTTTTACCAGCTCCATTACGACCAATCAGACCATAGATATCACCCGATTGAACATTCATACTGACATTATTCAATGCAAACTGATTGTTATACGCTTTACATAAATTTTCACTTTTAAGAATGCTTTCCATCATCTTTCCTCCTTTGTTATCTATATTATAGACTCCTTCAAAAATATAATGGCAAAGGAAAAACAAAGAAAGTACTAAGAAAAGGTTAAGATAAAAGCATGAAAGAAAATAAAAGAAATTGAAATATTCAATACAATTTAACTACTTTTTATTTTTCAGCGAAATCAAACGGAAACCAATTCCCCAAACCGTTTCAATCCAAGGTCTTTTACTTATTTGGTCTAATTTCTTACGTAAATTTGATACATGAACGGTTAATGTCTTATCATCTGCCAAATAATTTGCCCCCCACGCATATTCATAAATTTCAAGCTTTGAGAAAACCTTCTTTGGTTGACTTAATAATAATTCTAAGATCCTTCTTTCTTGAGGCGTTAAATTTAATTCCTGCCCTTGATAATTAATTGCTTGGGTCTCTAAATCAATCATTAACCCTTCGAAATTCAATCTCTTATTCGATGTTTTTTCCTCTAAACTAGTTTGATAGCGTTTAAGGCATACTTGAATACGAGCTTTTAACTCTTTAAGATCAAATGGCTTCACCAAGTAGTCATCTGCTCCAGCTTGTAAAATTTCTACCTTATCATCAACTTGTTCTTTAGCTGAAATAACAATCACCGGAATGGATTTTTCCCGGCGAATTATTTTGAGTAGGTCTAAACCAGAGAGGCCTGGTAACATTAAATCTAATAGTATTAGATCAAAACTTGATTGCTCGAATAAAAGTTGACCTTCGCTCCCTGAGTAAGCAGGAGTCACTGAATATCCTTCAATTGTTAATGCTTCTACTAACATTTTGCTAATTTGAGTATCATCTTCAACAACTAATATCGATACCATAAGTTCACTCCTTTTTAAATAGTATATCAAAAAACTAAAATATTGGTCCAAAAAAATATAACTGATTCTTTTCCCCATATACGAGAAAGATATATTTCGAAAGATCATCCAAATTAAAAATACATTCCATATAAACTGAAAAATTATATTTAAAAAAAGCTTAACTTGATTTAAAAAGATTCTATAATAAATAGGGTGGATGGAAGAAAAATTCTTCCTTCCACCCTATTTTTTGGTACATAAAAACACAGAAGTCCAATCTATTAAAAGTGGTAACTAAAAAAGAAAGGACTCTGTGCCAGGACTCATGATATACGAACATTACTCACTATAAAAGA
>NZ_JBNUPJ010000025.1:0-19023 GCF_050409485.1 Facklamia sp. P12945 | reverse complement strand
GGTATGAGTACCATCGCCATTATCTACGACTTCTGCAGTTGGTGATTTTCCATCTTGACCATTTTGACCATTTTGTCCATCAGATCCATCTGGTATAAAGATAGTTTTATCAGATTCATAGACATCAGTGTTTGGATTGTAAATTTTAATGGTAACATAATTACCATTCCGCCCATCTTCTTCACCCGGAGTAATTTCCACAATTGGTTGGGATGGTAAAAGTGGTTTTTCAGGATCAGCAGGTTTTTCAGGCCCTGGTATCACGATAGTCGTTCCATCATTATAATGAATCTCTACCCCACCGTCTTCTTTTTTAATCGTTTCAGTAATCGTTACGAAATTATATTGGAAAATGTCTGGTCTGGCTTCTTGGATCGTCTCACGTGAAACTTCTTGCCAATATTTTCCATTTATTTCTACAAAGTTTTCATAAAAACTTCCATCTGAGTGTGTTGGTATTTCCTCTGGGTTAACATGCTTATATAAAACACGATATCTACCAGATCGACCCTCTTGAACCTTTTTGATAGTTCCAGGAGCTAAGTCTTTATTATATTGGAACTCAGAACCAAAACCTTCATCTTCAACTGTCATCTCATAAAGTTCATCTTTGACACTCGGATTAGGATCGGGTTCAGGCGTTGGAGTTTCGTCTTTTTGATACACATAGGTTATTTCAATTGTCTTCTCTGGTTTATAACTTCCTGTAGCAGGGCTACCATCCTCATTATATTTTGGATTGTTAATTAAATTTTTTATCTCAACAAGTTGATAGCCCTCTTTATCTTGTTTTTGCGTTCGATAAAACTCGTTCCATTTACCAGTTTGAGCCGACTTATCATCTTTTAAATCAATCACAATCGAACCGTCTGATTTTTTTGTTTGATAAATATGATGTTCTATGAATGATCCGGTTTCTTCTGTACTTTCACCTGTAGAGGATACACTTGTTTTGCCTATAAATGAACCACCCTCAGCAATATGGGGAGCGCTTGGATCACCTTTGTCATAAAGATAAGTATCTACTCTTGGTTTTTCAAGTACATCAGAAGCACCTGGCGCATCCTCTACAAAGGTCATAGTGACTATGTAACGTTCATTTGCTACCGCTGATCCTAAATAGATACGGCTTTTACCGTGGTAATCCGAAACGTTACCCTTTACTTTAGTTACATTATAATTCTTACTATCTCCATCAAGATCAGGGATTAGGCTATCGCGCATAATTTGAGAAGGATAGGCTGAATTATTTGATTTCTTAGGTTTCACTTTGTGAACTTCCACCGAATCAGGGTCAATATGGAATTTATCAGATTTAAATCGGATGTCCGAATACCCTCCAATTGGGTTCCCATCATTATTTACATAAACCGTATATTTAAATAACTTCCGACCCTCTGAATCTTTCCCTAATTCACTAATTGCTTGAACTACTTTTCTAGTCTTATTATTTCCATAATCCACAATTATATCTTGACTCTTGGTTTGATTTCCAATAGTTACTGTAACAGGATACGATTTCTTATCAACTACAGCTGTATCTCGATTGGCCACCAGTTGATCATTAAATGATCCTTTTATATCCTTGTTATGATCCACATATTGAGTGAATATGTAACGAGTGGTATTGGATTCCGGATCATAAAATGCTTGTGCAATTAAATTGCCTTGACTATCTAGCAAATGAACACTATTTCGAGGTACATCTATGCCTCCAGGCAATACATAATCGCCGTAGTTAACATCAAAAAAATCGCCTGCTTTAATAGCATTGTCTAATTGGTACTTACCAGTAAACGCAATTTTCCCCTGTGAAGTCGGTTGCAATTCATTCGGGTTATTCCCACCAAGTATTTTAAATTGCAAATCACTAAATTGGATTAAATCCTTTACATCTCTTCCTGTGGCATTTTGGATAGCAAACATTTGAAAGCCAGAGTGTTTTTCAGCATAATCAATCCCAGCTTGAGTAATTTTCTCCATCAAAACTTCTGCGGACGCATTTTGAAGGGTCTCTTTATCAACGCCTGAAAGGATTCCTTCAATTTCTTCAGCACTGTATATCTCTGCTAATTGTTGACGGATCACCGCCTCGCGATCAATTTCACCATCAATTAATTGATGAAGTTCACTTAACTGGTCATCTGATTCTCCCAAACTTTTTTCTTCTGAATTAACAATGGAGTCTGACTCATTGACTACACTTTCTTCAATCACAGCGGCTTCTTCATCAATGATTAGCTCTTCCTCTGAAACTATTTCTTCTTCAGTAGATATAGATTCTTCAGTAGAACTCTCAGTTGTCTCTTCAACTAAGCTGCCGACTGTTTCTGGAATAGAAGTTGAGACGCTCTCGTACTCTACTGTTTTCTCATCAGCTGATGATTCCACACTCATTTCGGTACTGTTAGTCTCTTCTAACACTTCTTCACTATGAATCTCGTTAGAATCAACTGATTCTACAGTTTCTACAATTGCTGTTGATAAACTCTGATCAACAGCCGATATTTCTGCATCATCAATTTTAATGACTGCAGGGGTTTCAACTTGTTTTTTTACCTCAACCGGCTTACTTAAAGGTTGAATACCTTGCTCCTTATCATCATTTCCTAATTCTTCAATTTGGGAAGTTTCCGTAGTGTTTTCTGCTGCTAAAGCACTATTCGAACCCAAAAAGAACATACTTGAAATAGCAACGGATGCTAAGCCTGCACTATATTTTCTTAAACTATAGATTTTTTTCTTTCTAGCATTTTTCTTTTGTAACTCTGTAACATTATTCTTTCCTAACATATTATCACTCCTTAAATTTTAAAAATACCATACTTATACAATTAAAAAACGGCCACATCCATAATGTTGTGGTAATTACACACAATATTATGAATGTGACTAAATAGACCTCCTGTACACTTTACAATCATTAGTGAAGCAATTTAAAGCAAGATTGAATAAAAAACAATGTCTCTAAAACATTGAACAACACCGAACTTTTTTAACTTAAGAGAAGAAAAAAATCGTTGGATACTTTCCCAAAGTCTTATGTTGCGATTGGATAAATGATAAAGACGCGCCTCTCAAACAAGTAAAATTACATTACTTTAAGCGCCCTAACTAGTCCAATCTATCAACCACTTCCAGTCGATAAATCTTTTATGAATGTGCGAACGACTGACTTCGTTAAAAGACTCTTTCGTCCTAATTCTCAAACTGCTGAATTAACAAGAACGATGATTGAATCTGCTTATCAAACCAATGTGATTGCCGATCACTCAAAAACTAATAATCAGACCCTATTCACTCATACAGCCACCCTCTTCTTTTGCTGGCTTCTTAGGCAGACTTTATCAAACCAAAAGACCCCCAACCGTTAGACAAAAAGCTAACAGTTGGGGGTCGGTTCCTATTTGCTAGACATAAAACTTATTGATCAGATCGAGCATAGGCATTCTTCATGCCATTGGAAGCAATATCTAATACCTTTTTAAGCGTCTGATGTGTTTCTTCTTGTAACATGGCGACCAGTTTATGATTGGCTTGCTCACATATTTGCTGACTTTGAGAGCTAGGGCTTGTTGCAAGTTTTTGATCATAGGCTTTAATGATTGCTAAAGCTTGATGGTCCACCTTGGACTGATAAGACTCTATCACTGTTTGCGTTTGATAATAATGTGCGTCCGCTAAAGCAGCAATCATTCTAGCAGACCAATACAGACTGTCCGTTGTGATTTGATCATCTGTCTGAGTGAGATAAGCCGGAAATTCACTCGCTTGAGGATATAGAGGAATCATGGCATTAAAGACATTTGATCCAAAGGCCATCCATTGAAGACTGCGATTGTTTTCCGGCATATAAGGCCGAATTTGAGTTAGGCCTAAAAAATTATTGCGATTGATTCCAATTGTCCGGTAAGCGCCTCGCATTTCGCTTGAGCCCTTAGTAAGATATGGATCATACGGGGTTCCTTGGTAATGATTGGAAAGGATCTCTTTTATTTCTTGGACAGTAATTTTATGTTCAGGCACAAAGGACCATGGGATATCAAAGGATTGTGGTGTGTAATCTGCCTCTGAGCCTTCCCACTTATAAGTTGTTGGATTGAAAAAGCGTCCCATTACCCAAGCTCGTGGCGTATTATATACTAAATCTGCAGCAGTTCTTGAGCCAAAGGCCAAACGTGGCTGAAATGGACCATCTTTTGATAAATCTAAGTGATTCTCTTGAATAAACTCTTTTAAATCAGCTGAACACATATGCTCTTTTTGTTGACCGAATGCATCTTCTAAATCAAAGGAATCTATTCCAAATTGATTAGGCATCACTACATAGGAATCATCTGGTACCCGTTTAGCTAACCAATGATGACCCCCTATTGTTTCCAACCACCAAATTTCATCGACATCTTGAAAAGCAATCCCATTCATCTCGGAAGTGCCGTATTCTTCTAACAAACTTGCCAACCGCTTTACCCCTTCACGAGCAGACCGTATAAAAGGTAAGACGAGCGATACCATATCTTCTTCTGAGATACCTCCAGGAATTTCTGCTTGATAATTATCGCTCCCCTGCTCACCCCTAGCTTCTTGGTAGGTTACCAATGGATCAGCAGCTAACACTCGCGCATTGGAAGTGATCGTTTCGGTCGCAGTCATGGCAACATTTGCGGCATTGACCCCACACGCTCCCCAAACTCCCTGGTCTCCTACAGCATCAGGGGTCATACTATAAGCTAATGGGTCACTTGGCAACTCAATTTCTAAGTGAGCTAACACCGACCGATAGTGAGACGGATGTCCTTGACTATCGACTTTGACCATTTTTTTAACATTAAATTGTCCCGAAACAGAGTCTTCGTTTCGTGCGACAAGCGTTGACCCATCATAAGAGGCTTTTTTACCTACTAAAATTGTTGTACATCCCATATTAATCCCTCACTTTCATACTCCTATCTTATGCTTCTTACTTCTAAAAATAAAGTCTGAATAATGTATTTATTCTTAAGTATTAAAAAACTCCTCATTAGTTAGGTCGCTGGCTAACTAATGAAGAGCTTATTACAGTGCTATTTTTAGCTTTTAATCTTATCGGAATATATTTTATCAATAAAAACTGCTATGGCATTATCTCCTGAAACATTCGCTGCAGTACCAAAAGAGTCTTGAGTTAAATACAGCGAAATCATTAATTGTTGCATAGCATCTCCAACAATTCCTACCATTGGTAAGAATGGTACAGCTGACATAATAGCTCCTCCAGGTGCTCCTGGAGCTGCTACCATCGCAATACCTAACATGCAGATAAAGCCAAAAATTATACTAAAGCTGTGCGGAAGATCATACATTAATAATAAGGCTGTCGCACAGGAAGTAATAGTAATCATCGAACCTGCTAAATGAATAGTTGCACATAGAGGGACAACGAAATTACGAATTTCTTCAGATACACCATTATTTTCTGCACAATCTAAGTTCACCGGAATAGTTGCAGCAGATGACTGGGTCCCAACTGCCGTCATATAACCTGGAATTTGATTTTTAATGAGTCGTAATGGGTTTTTTCCAGCATAGCTTCCTGCACCAATGAATAATAAACTAACATAAAGTAAATGCATAATAATGACAATAACGAATACTTTCCAGAAGATAGATAGTACTGCAAATACCGATCCAGAATAAGACATATTTGCAAAATTTCCTAGAATATAAATTGGCAACAAGGGAATAATTACCGTTTCTAATACTTTAACTACCACTTCTTCAAACTCAACAGTCAATTGGTAAAGTACCTGTCCAGAATTTCGATTAGCCCGTAACCACGAAATAACAAGCCCCATCATAAAAGCCAGCACAACCGCTGTTGTAACTTCTAAAATAGGCGTTATCGGAACCGTAAAGAATGGAGTAGCTCCTTCTCCTGCTTCAGTAATCTTATTGACTAAATCACTGGTAATAAAACTAGGGAAAATACTTGTTGCCACAAAGTAAGCAAAAGTCCCCCCTATAAGGGTTGATCCATAAGCTGTTAAAGCTGTCATACCTAGTAATTTGCCTGCTCCTTCTGTAAGATCTGCAATTCCTTTAGTTACTAAACCAATAATCATTAAAGGAATAAAGAAACCTAAAAAGGCTGAAAACAGGCTAGATAAAGTAACTAAAATTCTAATAAACCATTCAGGAACAAATGGCAAACGCCCAATCAAAATACCCATTGCAATAGCTATCAGCAACCGACCGACTAAACCCGTTTTGATTTTAATTCTGTCATTTTTATTCTCTGACATTTTTTCCCCTCCATTTGGAATTTTTTTAGCAAACTCGAGTTATTACTATGCTTATATTATACACGAAAAAAAGTTATATGAAAGCGTTTTTTAAATTATCTTATTTTTTAACTGCATTTTGCTGAATAGTAATAATTGTAGCTCTTTTAAAGAAATTTTATTTTAAAAACAGTAATAAAATACTCTTTTTAAAATGTTTCCTATCTCATAAAATTCTTTAAATTATTTTCGCTATTGACACGAACATCCGTTCGTATTAAACTGTTGCTTACAGGAGGAATTTGTAATGACTATTATTGATTATAGCCGTGAACCTAAATCTGATATTGCTTTTATCGATATGAAATCCTTCTATGCGAGCGTAGAGTGTGTTGAGCGTGGCTTGCATCCTCTAAGAACAAGCCTTTGTGTCATGAGTCAAACAGACACTTCTCAAGGGCTGATTTTGGCTTCTTCTCCCATTTTTAAGCAAGTTTTTGGGCGTAGCAATGTGGGACGAACTTATGATTTACCCTTCTCTCTTCATAATCGACGATTCAACTATCGCAACGCTCGACGTAATGGCTTACGAACGGATCCTGCCTATGTTCGTTATATTGAATCTTGGGCCAAACGTTCATTATTTGTGCCACCCAGGATGGACCTTTATATTAAAAAGAATATCGACCTTTTAAAGCTGTTAACCCAGTATGCTTCTGAAGAAGATATTCTCCCCTATTCGATTGATGAAAGCTTTATTGATTTAACGCATGTTTTGAACTACTTTATTCCTGATCGTCAGGTGTCACGTCGAGACAAATTAGAAATGTTAGCTAGTAAAATTCAACTGGATATCTGGCGTAAAACAGGAATCGCTTCAACCATTGGTCTTTCTAATGCCAATCCTTTATTGGCTAAGCTCGCTTTAGATAACGAGGCTAAAAAGAAGCCGACCATGCGAGCAAATTGGTCCTATGAAGATGTTGCAAGCAAAGTATGGGCCATTCCAAATTTAACTGATTTTTGGGGGATTGGTAAGCGCACAGCCAAACGACTCAATCAGTTAGGGATTCATTCCATTTATGATCTAGCCCATGCTAATCCTGAACAATTAAAAAAGGAGTTCGGTGTAATTGGCTTGCAATTATTCTTTCATGCCAATGGGGTCGACGAAAGTAAAGTTAGTGAGCCTTATCGTCCGAAGTCTAGAGCTATCGGTAATTCGCAAATTTTACCCCATGATTATACTCAGCAAGCAGATATTGAATTGCTTTTGAGTGAAATGGCAGAACAAGTGGCCATTCGTTTAAGACGGGCTGGCAAAAAAGCACAGCTGGTCTCTGTCTCTGTCGGTTATTCCAAAGCAGTTGACCTATCTCCCCTTCGCGCTCAAACCAAAATCGATCCTAGCCAGCAAACAAAAGTCTTAACAGCCACTGTGATTGAGCTCTTTCGCTCTAAATATAAAAACGGACCCGTTCGCCATATTGGTGTTCGTTATTCGGGCTTGGTAGAAGAAAACATCCATTACTTTTCGCTTTTTGAAGAGCCAAGACAAATATCAAAAGAAGAGCGCCTCGATAAAACAGTAGATGCTATTCGAAAACGTTTTGGCTACGTCTCTGTTTTAAAAGCTAGCGCCTTACTAGAAAGTTCTCGTTCCATTGCTCGAAGCAAGTTGATAGGTGGTCATGCAGCAGGCGGAGCAGGCGGATTGGATGGTTTAGAATGAGTGTAGATCGGTCTTACTTATCATCTAAAGCTGCACGTCAATATCAAGATCGCAAAATGGCTAAATGGATGGGCTTTTTCTTATCAGAACATAGCTCTGCTCTGTCACACAGCTTTACTGACTCAAGCCCGGCCAGACTGTCTCCTAAGGAGAAATTTCTTTTACTCAGCCAAGCCTATGTTCAAAAACTCTCCATTAGCCTTATTTATCAAGGCAATCATCCAAATAAGGCCCACCAATCATTTACCGGCACTCTTAAAGAGCTAAATCTAGACCATTGTGCGATTGAAGACCCCCTTTCTAGAAACTATCTCCTTTTAGCTTTTGAACAAATTATCGATATTACACTTGCTGAGGAGGTGGAATAATGAAAACCAATGACTACCACCATAATCAAACACAATTTGATTATTTCAGTGAAAATTATCAACGATTTCAAGAGGATTTCTATCGTTATTCTAAGCTGAAAGTTCCTCTTGCTTTTCTAGAGGATGAGTTATTACGAATGATGTCGGCATCAACCATTAATTATTTTCGTATCCCTCAAAAACACAGTCTCGACCAACGTACTCACACTTTTGTTTTCAAGGTGCGTACCGATAAGCGCAACCATTTAATTCGCATTTACCAATATCAGTATCATTATGTTGATTAAAGTTCTACCCTCAATCCCAGCCTATCAAGCTAGGATTTTAGTGCTATCCATCTTTCTATTCAAAAAGCCCACTCATTTGAGTGAGCTTTTTTCTAAGCTTGATTAGCAAACTGACTTTAATAGCCGTCTGCATAACACCCATTAGCTACTTAAAGCAAATCATGTTTCTTTTTTCACTAATATTACCACTCTTCATCAACAAGATAATATCGGCATTACAAATAGTCGATAAGCGGTAGAGCATTACGAAGGAGGTCCCCCTCCCTTACCTTATCCATACCTTCTTCATTTAATCTTTCTAAAAAAACTATCGACTGAAGAACGTACTTCATCCAATGCTAAGATGGCTGGATTAAAGAGCACAGCTCGATCAATGGTATCCATTGCTTTTGAAGCAGGGAAATATTATTAGCTTCTTCATTTATTTCCTTATGTAGCAAGATAAAAACTCGATTAAAAAGGGGCTTCACCTTTCAATCGAGTTCGTTAGATCAGTTAATTACTAATGGTTAATGGTATCTATTTTTGTGTGGACTTTCATAGGAAAAGAAGGTGAACCCTTCGCCAATTACTTGTTGAACGTCTGAAATAGTGACGAAGGCTTTGGGATCAATTTGAGTCACTAATCTTTGTAATTGAACAACCTGATTACGATTCACTATTGCCAGTAAGACTTCCCTTTCTTGCTTAGAATAGTAACCATATGCCCTAAATACAGTGATACCTCGCACCATCTCTTTAATTACTATATCCGCAATTTCTTCTTTCTTAGAGGAGAATATCATCACGGACTTTCGACGGTTGACCCCATCTGTCACGAAGTTTACGGTCTGACTCGCAATAAACATCATCATGATTGTCACAATCGTCATATCTACACCAATGATGAAACTTGAAGCTAAAATGACTAGCATATCACACATTAACAAACCAGCAGAGAAACTGATTCCTAGATACTGCTGCATAATCATAGCAACAATATCCGTTCCGGCAGTAGTCCCATTGCCTCTAAGAACTAAACCAATACCTGCTCCTAAAAGAACTCCACCTGCTACAGCAGGGATAATAATATTAGTTGCAATATAAGGAGCTGGTTGGATAACATTTAAACAAAAACTTAAACAAGTTGAAGCATAAATTGTATAAAGCAAGGTTCGCCTACTTAGGTATTTCCATCCAACCACTAATAAAATGGCATTAACGATGAAGTTGCTTGTACCGGTTGGTATTTTAAGTAAATAATAGGCCAACATAGAAACACCCGTTACACCACCATTACCAAAATGATTTGGGATTAAGAAATAGTTTACTCCAAAAGCATAAACAATACAGCCAAGCGTCATTATCAAAACAGAATAAAGAATCCCTTTCGGAGTTAAATCAAAATAGTCCATTACTTTTTTTACCATTGCCACCACTCCTTTACTATCAAGGATATTATACCCTTTTTTGACAAGAATGTAATCACTTTCAAGTAGGTTTTTAAAATCTTAGTAAATTATAATCAATCATTAATTTATTTTATTGTTTCGATAGTTATTGACAGCGCTGAGTTACCATTCCTAATAATTTGCAAAAGTAATGATGGTATATTTTTTCTCTTGTTAAGACTTTTATTTAAGTTAAAAATAATAAATTTTTATAAAACAAATTTAATTATTTATAATTTTTAAAAAAAGGATGTTATATCTGATTTTTTTGTATATACTATTAACAATAAATTTTTGAAAGATGGTTGGTGTTGATGTGTGCAAAGAATAAGTTGAGTGTGATAGCAGTAAGTTTAATGATAATGGTAAGTTCTCTCTTTAATTTTGATGTTAATGCCCATGCAAGTACTTCAATAAAGGAAACAGCTAATGTTAATGATAATGTTGTAATGGATTTTTATAAAGAAAATTCAGAGTATTTTGACACTTCGGAAAATGGTGATGAGACAGTTGTAACTATCACAGATGATAAACTTATAAAGTATTTTAATGATCTAGGAATAGATACTTCTAAATTTTCAAATGATAGTACTAGCATGTTAAGAAGACAAAGTAACGGGGTAACAAAGTTGGTATGGCATGGAAAAGCATCAAAAGGTAATGAGGATGTATATATAAGTGCGTCAACGTTTAGTATTCTAGGTGGAGCTGGTACGGGAGTTGCAACAAGATTTATACTTATGTTGTTACCACCACAATTTAAACTTGCAGCAGCGGCTATAGATGGAGCTATTGGTGCTATCGGTTTTTCTGACTATGCAAGAGTATTTGTTGTAAGAGGATTTCGTTATCAATACAATTATTTACAATAATCGTAACTTAAAAGGATCATTAGGTGAATTTTATGAAGAAACTAAGCAAAATAATAAATGAGTTACTTTTTGTAGGAGTATATATTTTGGTAAGCGTATTAATAACATTTTTCCAAGGGAAATTAACGATTTCATATTTTTTTGATAACTTATTGTATAGAATAATAGGATTTGTGTTTGTGTATTCATTATTTTATTTTGTAGATAAAAAACATAGGAAGGAAAATAATTATGAAAAAAAATAATTATATAAAATCAATATTAATTCTAACTATATTTTTAGGTCTATCAACTATATCTGTTTCTGCTGAGGAAAACGATCTAACAAAAGAGGATTATATAACTACATAATCTGTTTCTGTTGAAGATAATGATCTAACAAAAGAGGATTATATTACTACACAATCTGTTTCTACTGAAGATACAGATGTAACAAAAGAGGATTATATATTCAGGTCGAAAGTTTGGCCTCCGCGTACTCTTTTTGTAGAAGTATGGAAAGTGGTACCAACTGACCCGGGTCCGGTCCCTAGATCCTATAAACAATGGTATGTAGAGTATAGGAACGGCATAAAATATGAAGGATATATATCATGGACAGGTGCTAAAAAAATATATACTGTCGCTCCTGTTAAATTACAATTTTTATTTAGAGGTATCATAAGATTAGCAAAAATTTAGCAATACTAAAAAGCAAGATAAATTATTAATTTAATTCATCTTGCTTTTTTAATATTTATTTTTTCAAAAAATTACTTTTCGAATTGATACTATATTAAATAGCTTTATTTTCGGTGTTACGACAAACTTCTTTTGTCATTTTTCCCTTTTAATAAATGTATCATAAGCTAATCATTCGTCTTAATCCACTTTTTTAGTTTTACATAATTAGTTTATTTGTTGGAAAAGCCCGCTTACATCGTTGACATCGATAGTAAAAAGGATTCCCTTACCCGGTTGGTCAATATCCATGGCTTTAGAAACTTTTTCAATGATTTCAGGCACTTTTTGTGTCTCAACAATCATTAAGACAAGCTCTTTTTCCGGTTCAATTTGAACATTAAAAATCTTAGGAGCTTTCTTCGAACCTAGTCCTCGACCATGGAGGATAGTTGCTCCACCTGCTCCTTCTTCACGAGCAGTTTCCACTACTTCATCCCCTGAATCACGATCAACAATTGTAGCTACTAATTGATACTTACTCATTTCTTGACCTCCCTCATTAAATTCATGCATTAACTGGTGACTGCCATAGACACTACTTGTATTAATTGAAAAGAGAATGCCCTTTCCTTTTTTAGGTAATTCACACTTTTCGGTTAAGACTTGATGAATTCTTTCTTCATTTGAATGATCAACCAACATCAATAAGGCTTCACGCTTGGAATCATTCAAACCTAATAAATCTAAGAAAGGATTGGCAACTGTTCCTTCTGCTTGAAAGATCGTTCCACCGGTGGCTCCTGCCAGGCGTGCCTGCTCAAGGTAATAGGAGGCTGTACCCTTCTTAACAATTGCAAAAAATAAGACTGTCTGCATAAATACCCTCCTATGCTATTTTTTCTTGTTTTAATTTCCACTTATAGATGATTCCGAGTAATAATATCATGACGATTGGCGCCATTGCAACCGTTGCGATGACACCAAAGCCATCCGTTACCACATCTGCCGTTGGAATCCGATCCGCTGCCCCTTGTGCAAAGGACAGGATGAAAGTTGCCGTCATTGGTCCGGAAGCTACGCCTCCCGCATCAAAAGCAATCCCTCCAAATAAATCATCTACAAAAAAGGATAAACAGATGGCTAAAAGAAAGCCAGGTAATAAATAATACCAGATTTGAATACTAGGCACTAGGATACGAACCAGTGACCCACTGACAGCTAGGCCTACTCCAATAGATAGAAAGACAAGTAAAAGTTTATTCTTAATAAAACCACCCGTTACCGCTTCAACTTGGTCTCCCAATACGTGAACGGCTGGCTCAGCCAAAACAATCACCAAGCCCATAATCAAACCAATTACGGGTAACCATGCCTGATAGTCACGCGCTAACATATTACCTAGAAAACGCCCCATATCCATAAAGCCTTGATTGACACCTATTAGAAAGAGAACCAGTCCAATCAAAGTGTAAGTAACCCCTTTGATAATCCGTTTGAGTTCACGCTTTTTGAGCTTAAATTGTTTCCAATTCATAATCGCAAACAAAATGGCTAAGGGAGCGAGGGCCATTAAAGACTCAAGCAAGGTGTGTCCAATAGCCAAAAAGAATGGGGCAATAATTCCCTCCGTATAACGATAAACTTCTGCTTGCCCTTGGAAACTTACTCCTGTAATAACTGATAATAAAATAACTGCTAAAATTGGCCCGACACTCATGGCACCTACTAAACCAAAAGAATCTTCCTCAGCCATGTGCCCCCCTTTACGAGATGAAACAGCCGCTGATAATGCTAAGATAAAAGGTGTGGTTAAGGCACCTGTCGTAGCACCTGACGCATCGAAAGCAATGGCTATAAAATCATTAGAAACCAATAAGGCCATTAAGGCGATCAACCCATAAGCAATTAAGAAAAAATACTTAATCGAAAAGGAAGACAAAATCCGCACGATACCAAAAGCAATTAAGAAGCCGACACCAAGTGAGACCATTGCAACAATCACCGTTGAAGTAAGAGCTCCTCCCATCGCATCAGCCACCTGTTGGCCTAAAATAAGTAAATCAGGTTCTGCGACCGTGACCGAAAAACCAATTACAAAGGCTAGCCCTGTAATGGCCCAAATATTGGGAGCATCTGCTACACTTTTCCCCATCAAATCTCCTATAGGACTCATACCAACTTCCACACCAAATAAGAAGATCGTTAAACCTATAATTAAAAAGACAGCCCCTATTAAAAAACGAATCATCATATCTGCCGACACATTGACCATGGTCAATGAAATGATCACGACTATAAGTATAATAGGCAGTACAGAAGCTAACACTTCTTTTAATTTATCGACTAATAAATCCATAACATTCCTCCTTCATAAATATTATTTCTCCTTCATCATACCATAGCTTAGCTTGACTTTTGCTTAAATCTTTATCACCATTCATTCCGTTCATCTTTTACTTGCATTTTTACCTTCATACCTTGACTTAAAAGTGTATGGCTCGTATAATACACTTAAACAAGCTGTATTATGATTGTGGGACACATCTTGGAATATAATAAAGCTTTAATGGAGGTAAAATAATGAAACTTGCACCCAATCTACCCATCTATACCCAAATTATTACTTGGGTAAAAGATCAGATCATCACAGGCAAATATACGCCGGGTTATCAATTGCCCTCAAGAAGACAATTAGCAAAGGAATGGAAAGTCAATCCCAATACCGTTCAAAAGGCATTTAAAGAAATGGAGGACTTAGGTATGATTGTTACTCAAGCTCAAAGACCTAGCACCATAACAACTGATACGCAATTAATTTCTCAACTTAAATATGAATCCATTGATCAAGCCATCGAAAACCTAGTCGATGTTTTAATTCCCATGGATTTGCAATTAGAAGATATCATCCAACGCCTTACCCATAGCTATCAAATTAAAAAGGAGGCCATTAACCATGATTAAAATCGAAAACCTCAACAAGTCTTTCAGTAAGCATAAGGTCCTTAAAGACATCAATTTAGAAGTTAAACCAGGTGAAATCACTGGATTGATCGGCATTAATGGTACAGGAAAATCGACCCTCATTAACTGTATTGCCAGACTTTTGCCTTATCAAGGGGAAATTTATATTGATGAAATAAAATTGCGAGATGCTAAAGCTAGAATATGGCATGTTCCCGATTACCTCAACTTTCCCCCTTCGATGACGGTTAAAGCATGCAAAGAATTTATGTACAATCTCTATCCTGCTTGGAATCCTACTAGAGCACAAGATATCCAAGATTTTTTCCAATTAGAAGATAGTAAGCGCATTAAAGAGCTATCCAAGGGGAATCAAGCAAAACTTAATTTAATGTTAGGCTTATCTTTAGAGGCAGATTATCTTCTGTTAGATGAACCCTTTGCTGGCATCGATGTCTTTAGCCGGGAAGAAATTCTTGAACTCTTTGGTTCATTTATCCAAAAAGACTGTGGTGTCTTAGTAACCACTCATGAACTTTACGATGTCGAACACTTTATCGACCGAGCCGTTTTAATGAGTGAGGGCCAAATCAAACACTCTATCTATTTAGAAGATATGCGTGAAAATGAAGAACTATCCTTAGTTGAATGGTTAAGAAAGGAGTTAAATTAAATGAAAGAAATATTAAGTTTAACTTATTTTGAAATACAAAGACAGAAACTTTACTGGTTATCCATCGCTTTAATCTATCTAATCCTATCCTTAATTTCTATTAATAATAATATACAAAGCAATTTTCAACAAAATATGATTATTCAGCCAAGTATATTGCTGAATATCATAAATATCGCCTTTATTATCGGAGTTATTAGTACGGCCATTGCGACCCTTTTAGTCTGGTTAAAAGATTGGTTTAGCCAAGGTAAAATGATTTCTCGCTGGTTAGCTGGCCCTTTTAAACGATCCAGCCTCTACCATGCAAAATTTCTAAGCCTCGTCTTTTATTTTTTCCTGAATATTTTATTCGTTTATTTTACAGTATATGTTTTTCATTTTCTCTTACAAATGATCTTACAAGAGCGGTATTCAAATGATATGCCCCTCTATCTCGTTTTCAACTTTTCTTATTTCACCAATCTTTTCACCGAATCCATCTGGGTATCGCTTGTTAATATCTTAGCCTGGCTTGCCTTGATTCCAATCACCCTTCTATTTGTACTGCTTGAACGCGCCTATTCCTGGAAATGGTCTGTCCTCTACTTGCTCATCCTAGTAGCAGGAACATATCTTACTGGAAAACTCATAGCTTTTGGTATGCTACCTACTAATCTCGAGTTTCATGCGTTTTATCCACTCAGTTTTATCCTTGTAGGAAGTATCACTTACTGGATTGGCAGTCAATATGTCGCAAAAGATCTGCATATTTAAAGGAGGTAGAAAGATGAATTATTATAAACAAATGATTAAATACTTTGCAATCATTGGCATGGGTTTAATCTTATTAGTAGGAAGTCTCTATGGTCTTAACTCGCCGATTATTGGGAAATTAACCTCAATAAAAGGAGATGAAAAACTAACCAATCTACCTGAAGAGTATGTCCAACTAAGTAGTCAAAACAGTTTCTTCTCTCTGCCAGAAGAAATGTTCCAAAATAAAAGTGGAGATTTTCAGTTGAGTCGTTCAAATCTTAGATTCAAAAGCCTTGATTTTGAGGGAAATAAAGAATTAAAAGCATTAGCTAAAGAAGCCCCCAACTTTTTCAAAGGAATAGATTCACTAGAACAAATCTATCAAGGAGATAAGCACTATTTCTGGATTGAAAGTGATTTGTTTTCTAATGAAGAAAAACCCATCAAAGTTCACTTTTTAGACTTTACAAATAAAAAGGAGCTTATCAAAGATATTCCTACAATCAAAACTTCAATTAAGGACTCGGATAAAATCTATCTGCAAAATGTTCAAGTCCGACAAGTTGATGGTAAATATTATCTAATGTGTCTTTACAATATCGAATCGGGAAACAGCAATAGCGACAAATTTTCCTTTAAAAACAAAATTACAATTTACCAACTTGATGAAGTCAACAAAGAAAACCAATTTAAACTCATTAATGAAGAAGACTATACTGTATATAGTGATGAGGAAACTCTAGCTAAAGATGTTTGGTTCAATAGTCCATTCTTAAGTAGTAACCTCTCTCTTGATGCTCCCTTTATTCAAACTAGCTATAATCTTGAAAATGACGAGAATGGTCCCTTCTTTCTGTTTGATTTTAAAGACCAATCATGGCAAGAAACTAAAGTAACCATTCCAAGTTCAAATAGCTTCGAAATCCTGACTGCTGACTCTAACCATATTTATATCATCGAATATCAAAAAAATAAGCCTCACTTTGGCCGCTACTCAATAAAGGAAGATAATTATATCGGTGAGATTCCGATTGAACATTTTGAATCTTTGGAAGTTGGGCTAGGCATTCAAGTGATTGACTATAACAGTAAGGGGCCATCTCTTCTCTCCCTCAATGATTCTGGCAAGAAATATTATGGCTATTACGATTTAAACACCGGACAAAGCCAGTCACTCTTTAGAATCGATTTTCCTAAAGAGTATCAGAATTATTTAGATCTTTTAATTTGGAATTAAAGAATCATACGCACCCATATTGTACTTTAAAGGAGGCTGACTAATGTCACAGCCTCCTTTTATTTTAAAAAAGTTATGCCTTTAATTTTAAAAGAAAACCATTTCCTTTTTATTACTTAAAGTTACATTATAATTAGATATTTATTTATGCTTCTTAGCTATATTCCCCATCGAATAGTCACTTTAAATTACTGGAAATATTTTAGCCATCAACTATTTAAAGAGGAAGTGAAATGAAAGAGGCTTTTACGGCTGGTGAGCATGATGACCTCGGGTGACACAACTGCTTTGCGCAAGGGAAAAAGAAAGCAGAAAACTAGAGGAAGAAATTTCAAAATTTGAGAAAATACTTCAATCAAAAAAGAGCAATTAAACAGTCAACAGAAGATGAGTTAATAGCCGATAAAAGCAAAGAATCAGAAAGTATTATTTTAATTGATAAGACAGACTTTTATAATATAGCATTCAAAGAAATTGAAATAAACGACCAATGATGACTACGGCTTAACTGTCACTTCAACAAATCATTAGACAAACAAAAAAGCAGTCTTAGTTTAACTAGGACTGCTTTTAAGATGTTAGGCATTTTAAAAACTTCGATTAAGCTTCAACAGCTACTGGGTAAACTGAAACTTTCTTAGCTTTTTTACCCTTGCGTTCGAATTTAACGATTCCATCAATTTTTGCAAATAATGTATCATCGCCACCACGGCCAACATTTTCGCCTGGATGGATTTTTGTTCCACGTTGACGGTAGATAATTGATCCACCTGTTACTTCTTCACCGTCGCCAACTTTAGCGCCTAAACGCTTAGCAATGGAATCACGACCGTTCTGAGTAGAACCTCCACCTTTTTTAGTAGCGAATAGTTGTAAGTCTAATTTCAACATAGAGAGCACCTCCTATAGTATAGTTTGTTTAATCTGGATATATTCGGGATAAGCTTGTTCTGTCACTTCTAAAGCTAAAATTAAATGACGCATCAAAAGTTGCACATCATGTTTTAACTTCTTTTGTTCAATCGATGGTAGTACGAGCTTGAGATACCCACCTTCCATTTCATTAACAGTGGTTTCTACAGGCACTTGCAAGAGTTGGTAAAGAGAGTTTTCTACTGAAATAACTTGGCTAGATACTGCGGCACAGACAATATCTTGTCCATGTTCACCATAACCAGCATGTCCTGTCATTTCGATTTCTTTAACTTCTTGACCCTCTTTTGAAAGGCTGATTTGTACTTGAATCATGATTAAGCCTTAATCGCGTTAACAGTTAATTTAGTGTATGGTTGACGGTGTCCTTGCTTACGGTGAGAATCTTTACGACGTAAATATTTGAAAGTAACCACTTTCTTTTCGCGTCCTTGTTTCTCAACAGTCGCTTCTACACTTGCTCCAGCAACTAATGGTGAACCTACCTTTGTTTCACCTTCACCACCTACTAAAACGACTTCATCAAAAGTTACTTTATCGCCTTCAGCAACGTCTAGCTTCTCAACGAAGATTGTTTGTCCTTCTTCTACCTTAATTTGCTTGCCGCCTGTTTTTATAATTGCGTACATTCAAGCACCTCCTATTATTAGATTTTCGGTATAAATACCTACACTTAGACTCGCCAACTTGAGTGGCTGATGCACTTAAACTCAAGGATGAGCGGTTGCAGTTGTGGTGCTACACAAATACAACATTAGTAGGATAACAGAATTACTTTAGACTGTCAATAATTCTAAGGAAAGATATTTTTGGTATGTTAAACGTAAATGATAATGTCTCAAGAGAACACAAATCAAAATGTCCCACTA
>NZ_JBNUPJ010000024.1:0-19515 GCF_050409485.1 Facklamia sp. P12945 | reverse complement strand
AGGAATGGGGACACTGGGAAATCGATACTGTGGTAGGTCCGCATGGTGAAGAGGAACCTGCCTTATTGACGTTGGTTGAACGTCACTCACGCTTTGAGTGGCTGATTTTGATTAAGAATCAGACAAGTCAGGCCGTTCATCAAGCGATCACTCAACTCATGAACTCCCTAGGAGATAAAGCTGAGCGACTCTTTAAGACTCTTACAAGTGATAACGGTTTAGAGTTCAGTTCACTCACAAAAGCCGTCTCCTCTGTAACTGAGGTTTACTTCGCTCACCCTTACTCATCTTGGGAGCGAGAACTAAGATGTTCTAGGTGGCTAAGTTCTATTTGCAATTTATAAAAATTTTTCTATTTATAATAATTTCGTCTTTAGTTTTCTCCAAAAAAGACATGCTCAGTCTTGCTTTTTAGTCTTCCATTAAATTTTCATATCAATCCATATAAACCGAAATACTACTTAATAACTCCTTTAACTTATCACTTATTAAATTCAAAATGTTAATAAATTGAGTATTGCTCTCATTATTATTAAAATACTCAAACAATTCCTCACTAATAAAACCTATGTATTGTGGGATTTCATAAATAATATTGTTAACTTGACCTTGAATTATTACATTTTTATGTACCAATTTTTCATAATCAGATGATTTAAACAAAAAATCTCTGAGTCTATCTGAAATGAATATTATGCTACGTCATGACTTTATATTTCTGTTTTCTATAAAAGAAAAAATTGATTCACTAATATTTTATATAACTTTTCAATTTCTAAACAACTTACTAACTCTTGATTAACTGTTTCTAATAACACTCTAGTTTCTTTTTCCAATTTACTTATATTTTCAGAAAGTTCTTTCTCTAAATTTTCAAGTTTTCTATTGTGCTCTGCATTAATAATTTTTTAATTTAGCTTTGTTCAAAATCAAAAATGCAGATACTCCAAATACAACAGTAACTATTAATCCAATAACTGTCCACGTTTGATTAGGTAATTGTTGATTCTGATTAGTTAACTTGCCTACTACATTTTCAAGCATCTTTATTTTCTCTATATTCGTCATAACTTTCTCCAATAAATAAGCCGAAGAATGGCTCAAAGTCGCCCAGCTTTTTTAATAGTATTTTGTATTTTCACTAATCCACTCTTCAACTTATTTCAATGGAAACTTTCTTCTTTTACCAACTTAGATGTAAGGAAAACCAAATCGTTCCTCCTCTTTTAATTATTTACATTAACAAGAGCAAAACACTTCACACTTGTTATTAATTGTTATCATTAAAGCTGTCGTCCATTTTTGAGCAATAGCTATCTAAAATACAGTGAAAGACAATTTTGTCCGTTACTTCTCTAGGATGACCCAAATTTGTCCTACCCTTCAATAAACAAAAATACCGCTGTTCCGATTTATGGACAATGATATATATAATATTGATTTTAACTGAAATGATATTATTATATAATTAAATAAATTAGGAGGATTCAAATGGATAGAATAAAATATTGAGGATCAAGTGATTATGCAACTTATTATTATGCAAATAATTTAGAAGATCGAATTAACGCTCTACTGACCACTATATAACCTTCAATCATTGACATATTAGAAGCAGTTAATATCACCAAGTATCTTTTAGATAAAACAATTAACGCCCAATTAAAGCTCACTGTAAATGATTGTAAACCGAAACTTTTCAAACCTATCGATAAATACATAACTACTATGACTTCGAATAATATTGCAAATGATATTAAAAAATTATTCAGTGACGATGATAAAAATTCAAATATTTTCTATCACTCTGATTATTTTGAATTATTTGAAAAAAACAATTTCATAAGTTAATTAATGAGTTAGATTTTGAAAAATCGATTATAAATAACCATGTTCCGTTATATCTCTTATTAGAAACTAACTACTATAACAATTACTATCCAAACCTTACCAAGCGACTATTCTTATCCAATCCGGTGCATATCCAGCTATTAATTAATAAATATACAGATACAAAGCAGTCATATCATATCCCCCTCAATTGCACATCAAAAGAATTGTATTTTTTATGTACCCAATATATAGATAGTGAGGATAGTAATCTGAATTATGTAGATCTCATTTCCGATGGCATCAGTGAACTTAAAGAGTTTGAAATTGATGCTAAATTAAAGTTAAAGGCAAAAGAAAAGAGTTCAAATCAAAAAGCTCATCTCTTCTCAAATGGTGGCTTAAAATTAGAACTTCTCATCCACTCTTCTAAAAAACTAAAAGATCTTCCAGAAAATTGGACAAATAATACATTTACTAAACGAATTTTTATAGATAAAGATTGGTTGATTGATAATAATGATCTTTAATCTGTATTAAATTTTACTCTTTATTTAGATGACATTATGAGTAACAATATGATTTATCGATTCTGTAGCTTTTCCAACATTGAATCTTCTGTATTGGAAAGTATTTCAGGAATTAAAAGTTCAAGAAATTATCCTACGTATATGTACTTTCATTTTAAACAAACTATCCTTTTGACTTTACTGAAATTTATTCATAGCACCCTAAACAAAACACCTCAAAATAATTTCGAAAACATTTTTCAGGTTTTCTATTTGAATGCTGTTTAAACGAATATAATATAAAGTTTGTTCCATTCAAATTTGCTTCAAACCAAGAACCCTTCAACATAAAAACCAAAATTAATTTATCTAACGAAGAGACCTTAAGAAAACAATGGAAGTTGTTTGTAGAAGATTTTGAGATCAATCCGAAATTATTGGCTTTTGAAACTTCTCCTCGTATTGAGTCAATACCTAGTTTATTAAATAAAAAGTATATTTATCTAAATCCTAAAATAAAAAAATCCAAAGCATTGTTCACGCTTTATTCTCTAGTCAAAGTCATATTATTTACCTATCTAAAGAAAAACATGAAGATAGTTTCCTTAACTTGATTATTAAACATTCTGTCAATCTAACAGAATATCCAGAATACTATCATTCTCAAATCCTTAAATTAGTTCACGAAGACTTTATCTCATTAGATGATGAACAAAATATTTTCATTACTGATATTCAATTTTATAGAATAATAATTCTTCAATCATTGTATTCGTTTGAAGTAATCCACTTTTATAGAGGAATATTATCTAAAATAACCCCTAATAATATTCTAAAAATATTTCAAGATGAAATAGATATTATGATTGGAAAAGAATATCTAATTTCCGAATCCACTTTGTTTGTTCAAACCTGAGAAACCTTCTTTTTGATAAATTCGATTCCAATTACCTACCAGCGATCCGTTAGGCAAATCGAATTTTTCAGCAGCTTCTCGATAGCAACATTCATGTATTTGCCTATATTTTATGACAGACAACTTAAATTCGCCACTATATTCTATTTTATTGAGCTTTTTATTAAATCCTTCGAACCCATGGTTTTCATACATCTCTATCCAATTTCTAACTGTAGAAGATGGAATTCCATACTTTTCTGCAATTAAATCACGACCACCGGTCGTTCCATCAAGATATTCATTCACTATGTTGATTTTAAATCCTTTTGAATATTTAGACATAAAAAGAACCCCTAAATCCGGTCCGGATTTAGGGGTTCAGTACATAGTCTGCTGGCTAAAAAATTTACCCAAGAAAAATTTTAAATTGCTTAACTTCTATGGACTATTTTTATTAAAATAATGGAATAAATTTTACTTGTAGAATAAGTAGCCTATTTTTATATCCCATAGAATGATAAACCCATAACCTAGTTTTTATTCATTTTGGTTGAAAGATGACTAAATTTTGTAGCAATTTAAAAACCTGAAATTTATATGAAACTTTTATCTAATTCTAAAGAAATCATCTTTAACAATTATTAAAAATATTAAAAAGTTTACTCAATATCAATATCTGTATATTTTTTCTTAGTTCCTTTACTTTTAGACACGGGATATTTTTCGTCGTTTTTCTTTAACTTATTAATTATAATTTCTTTCATATCTAAATCTAAATTAGAGGCTAACATAATCGAATAAATTAATACATCAGCTAATTCGTCTTTTACAGCATCGAAATTCTTTTTTATTGTTTCCTCACTAGTATTCCATTGAAATAATTCAAGCAACTCCGAAGCTTCAATAGAGATAGATATGGCTAAATCTTTTTCGTTATGAAATTGTCGCCAATCCCTTTTATCTCTAAAATCATCAACTTCTTTTTTTAGTTTATCCATTTTCTAACTCTCCTTGTTGAGCCTTTAATAATACCTCTTGTAATTGGTCATCTACAGCATATAAATATAGCCCATGTATTCCTCTTGTTATTAATACATTTAACTCATTTTTCAATAAAAAATCTGCTAAGTACTCTTTACTTCCATCCTTTAATGTTCTTTGCTGTTTAGCTTTTCTATTTTGACTCGCTTCCCTATCAAAAATTATCTTTCCATCTCTATATTTTACTGAAGGACCAATGATCACGCCAACATAGTTCAAATCAAATCCTTGAACTGTGTATGTTGAGCCCGCCTCATTTATAGTGTGAGGTTGTTCAGCCCAAGAAACATCTTTATACTTTATACTTTTATTAGTTGGTTTTAACTGATAATTCCACGGAATTTCAAAGTTCTTGTCTTTTACCATCCAATATTCTTCATTCTCAGGTTTACGTTTATCGACATATTCCCAGTCAAATGTTGCAACTATTCTTGAAATGCCTTTTTCCTGATCTTTTGATTTTTCTTTAATCGCAGCATGCATTTTTTCAGCATCTTCAAAAATTTTAATTTCATAACCTTTATCATCATTAGGAATATTTAATACTATTTGATTATCAACTAGATTTCTAATCCAATCTACCGTTTGTTCTTCTGCATCGATTCTCATTTGATTTGTTAAAAAAATGTAATTATCATTTTTCTTAGACATTGATTTAATTTTTTCAAATTCATCTTTTTCCCAAAACTGTTCAGTTGTTAAGATTTGATTCGCATCAAATACTGCTATAACCACTCTTGCTCTTTTCAATAAATCATGTAATTGATTCTTACCTCTGTAAGCTTGTTTGCCTTGAGTCCACAGCAAGTGAGCTTCGTCTACTATCACAACATCAGCAGGTTCATTAATTTGAATATTATTGATGAAACGCGTTGGTTTTAAAACTGTTTCTAAGCTTTCATTTGATGTTAAATCTAATTTTTTGGCAATTTGTTTGTACACATTGATTAAAGCATCATGATTAACGAGCATATAGACTTCAACTTCTTCTTTGCTTTGGATTTTTTTAGCTAATTCCTTTTTCAAATCATAAAACAAATTACTCATTAAGACAGTCTTGCCCGATCCAGCTTCTCCAGATACTAGAATTAATTCTCCAATTTTATCGTCTTCTAAAGATTTAACTACCCTAGAATAAATTCTATTTTTAGCAGAAATTTGTTCATACGTTAATTTATGAAAAGGAGAGGCCTTAAATAGTGCAGAATCTTCAATTATACTTTTTAATGGAAAAAGTGTTTTATTTTTATTTCTTAATTCTTTCCAAACTTCTGAAAAAATGTCTTCAAAGTACTCTGAGGTATAGTATTTATTTTGTTGATTAGTCCGTCTGTTATATATTTTATCTACTTCATCAATCGAGGATAAATAATGCATTAATTTGTTTTCTATATCTAAAGTTAAAGATTTATTAAAATATTCATGTCCGACCACAAACATTGAAGCCGAGTTAATATTTTCTAATTCAGCCAGTTCTTTATTGATTTCGTTACTAATTAAGTGTTGATTTGTTCTAACTATGATATTAGAAGTCTCTCCAATATATACACTATATATATCATTTTTTACTTTATTATTAATGATATAAACTGTCGGGTAATCTAATAAATATTTTCTTATATCTTTATTGAAATTTACTGAATTTTCTGCAAATCTTTTTAGTCCATCAGCTGTATATTCTATTTCATTTATAACTGGTTTAGATATTTTCGTCATTATGGTTCACTCCATCATCTTACATTAAAGAAAGCCAATTTTGTATGAATTAAATATGTTTACATGTTTTTATAGTTAGTATTCCTTTTAATTATAGTTAGTTCGCTCTTCTTATTCAAATGAGTTATAAATTAAATTTAAAAAAATACCAATTTATCATTTTATCTTCGTTCTGTTTGCCAATCCAAAAATGATTGGATTAATGAATTATCATCTACTGCTCATCGAGTGTACCATTTTAATTTTAAAAGATGACCATGACAGGAATACCCGTGTTCGTGAATAAACTGGCTGATAAACTAATCACCGTATCGATATAATTTTTCTCAACTAAGCGCTGACAGATTTCACCTTTTGTTCCTATATGGAATAAGACACCGTGGACAAGACAATGACCATCCTTTCTTCTTGTCCCAATGAAAGACTCTTTGGAGTAAGAAGACAAAGTCTCCTTTACTTGCGGGCGACTTCAAACCGTGGGTCACTCACTGGTAAGTAAAACGATTCCACCCCTTTACAGAATAGGGTGGATTCATAACAACAGCATCAAACTGAACTCCTTCATTGAGTCGTTCGGGGTCCTCGGGCCACTCTTCAGCCAATGTATCTCCATTTTTAATAGTATCTTTTCTGGATGAATTCCTTGTAAGAGTAAATTCATACGGGTCAAGTTATAACTAGTGGTGTTCTTTTTTTGCTCATAGTAAGCTAAATTTTTCTGTTGATGCGCATCTAAATGCTTAGCAACAGTTAACAGTAAAGAGCCAGAACGAGACAAACAGTCACAACTAAGTATCAACCTTTGTATGGCTAATAACAGGATTGAGCTGGTGATTTATTGGTCATTATAAATTCTTTATTTCCACTATATTATTTGTCCATCTTCTAGGTAAATTATCTTATCAAAAAATGTTTTATCTTTGAAACGATGATCTACCATGATTATTGTTTTATCTGATAGATTGTTTTTTATATAATGTAGGGTTTTTTCTAAATTCTCATCATCTAAAGAATTACTGAGTTCATCAAATATATATATTGGTGCTTTTCTCAAAAAGGTTCTAAGCAAGCCAATTCTTTTATTTTCTCCTCCCGAACTAAAAGTAACTGGGTCTTCCAGATTTTCTATTGATAAGACCTTATTCAATTCTAATTGATTTATTAATCGACCAAGGTCATCAGTCTCTACTTTGTCAACATACAACTCTAAATTTGCTAGTAATGAATCCGGTACTATTATACACTCTTGAGTTAATACGGAAAAATTATTTGTAACATCCAATTCATTGGTCACAGAATTACCATCAAAAAGAACCTCTCCTTTGGTAGGTTGAATCAAACCTAATATCATTCTTAAAATAGTAGACTTTCCTGATCCACTCTTACCTATAATAGCTACTTTATCCCCTCTCTTAATTTCAAAACTGATATTATCAAGTATTTTCTTCTCATTATCTAAAAAGGATACCTTTTGAAAAGTAATTTTATTTTTAAATGTAAGTTCTTTTCTATTAGAGTAAACTTCGTTCTTTGGAATTTTATCCAACCTCTTTAGAGAGACTATAACACGCCTCCATTCTTTAATTGCTTTTGAAAAATCAATTAGAGGATCAATTAATATTGAGTTATACATCATAATTGCTACCATACCACCTATAGTCATTTGGTTAAAATAAACTAAAATAGAAGTAATAATATAAAGTATCCCTATTGTACTCATAAAAATTATCGTATCAACAACATAAATTTTTTGTGTAAATCGAGTTTCTTCAAAATGATGTTTCTTGAATAAATCACTTTCTTCTTCTGTAAGTTTTTCAAATCTTTGCACTCTATTATTAGTTAGAATTTCTTCAAAATATAAATTTATATCATTAAATAATTTCCAGATTCGATCAGATGATATCCTTGATTCATCTATTAGCTGTTCATATCTCTTCATAAACCAATTATTTACGTATATAGAAATAAGTCCCACTAACAGTAAGACTAACATAATATACGGGCTAATTGAAAATACTAAAATAACACTTATAACAAATGAACTAATTGATCCTATCAAATCACTAAGTGGTTTTATAGATGAATCGGATACAATTTTTACATCTTCTAAAATTGAAGCACTTTGTGTTTCTGTTCTGTAAGTCTTTTGCTGTTGGAAGCTTAAATTCAAAAATCGTTTTAAGATGTCTTTTCGAAGTTGATTACTAAAATTTAAGCTTAATCCTTCCGCATAAACATTCTTATAAGCTTCAATAATTGCTGATAAAAAAAAGACTACTAGCAAGATAACGCCAGATAAAATAACCTGTTTTAAGTCAGTATTAATTGAATCAATCATATGTTCTACTAACTTGATAGGTGCCAAAGATAATAAAGCCATAACTACTGACAGTATGAGTATGTTTATAAAATTTTTAGGTTTTAATCTTATTATCAATGAGTGGAATTCTGGGTTCATATTATCTCCTTAAAAATTCTTGATCGCTTCTCTAGCTTATCTTAAATAACACGTATTTCACTATATAAAGTTTATGATTTAAAACCTTTTCAAACAATCTCGAGATTCATTTTAAAAAAAATTAAGCCACTAGAATCTAGTGGCCTAAAATCATTTGCTTCTTTCTTGACGAATTATTCTCCAAATACTTTTAGCTGACAAGTAGTACTTTTCTGCCAGTGCATCTACATTTTCTCCATTTTTATAGTCAAGATAAATATTATAATTTCTACGATCTATCTTTTTTCTTGTTTTATTTTTACTTCCCCATTGTGCTCTTGATTCTTTCTTTTTAGGAATATAAATTAATTTTCCTTCAGCATATTCTTGTATTTTAAGAAAGAGCTCTTTAGGAAAAACTTCATCTGCTTTTGTGTAGTCCATAATGCCTCCATAACCCTTTTATTGAAAGCATTGACTATTATTTAGGGTCGCATAATATTTAACAGTCAATACTATGCGACTAATACTTGTCTTCTCATATCTTCCTCCTCTGATACTCTATTGTTTTTAACTAGATTTGTAAAATAAATCATCTAGAATTTTTAATTATCTTATTGCTAGCTATAATTATATACTAATCTTTCATTGTTTCTCTAGTATAGGGCTTGAAACCCAGTCACTATCGTTACTATTTGCAGTTATCATAATTATAACACGAGACCCGCTTGTAAAATCGTTCAGAAACATCAATACATCTATATACAACTCTACCATTTATCAAGCAGATTGTTATTACTTTAAACTGAATTAATTATTCTAAAGAATTTTAATTTAAATATTTAACATAATTTTATTTCTTCATATGGTTCACGAATAATTCATGTTTTTTTCGTCTTAAGCTAATCTCATGATTATTATCATAAAGGCCCGCAATCTCAAAAAATATCCCTATACTTGTCATTACCCCTGCTACAAAATCATCTATAGGATGATTAAAAATTATTGACAATACTCCAAATTGGTGATTAAGGATAACTAATAAAAGACATACTCCTCCAATAATAAAGTTTCTATTCAACTTATTCTTTTTAGCATCTTTTTCCTTTTCAGTATATTCAACTACTTTCAATAGAGTTTCTTTTGTTTCTTCATTCATATTCTCATTTTTCCTTTCTCCATCAATAATCTCTCTGAGATCTACATCATAGAAATCAGCTAAGAATAGTAACATGCTAATATCCGGAATGTTGCTGCCTGTCTCCCATCGAGAAATAGTTCTCTGGGATACATACAATCTATTAGCAAGCTGTTCTTGAGTAAGTTGTTTTTCATTTCTCAATTTCTTTAGAAAACAGCCTATCTTTTTTTGGTCCATATATTTTCCTCCTCTTAATGATATAATATCTGCTTTGACAATTAAAATAAACGACACAAAGTGAGTAAATACCATTTCTAAACGATCAGACATCAAATGTCTACATAATTAGACCCCTTTTGTTTCTCCAACAGTATTTATAAAAACTATTATTCATCGTCACTTTTGTCATTGTCATAATTATGATACGAGACTGATAGAAAAAATCTTCTAGCAACTCTAATAATTCTAGCTATTTATTTTCGCTTGATTTAAAAGGATGTTAACAACTACAGACTGGAATTTCCTTTTAAACCTTCTTTTTCTTATAAAGTAAACTTCCCAAAAAACTTCCAAGCACTGAAATAACGCCATAGATTAAAGAATAAATACTTGCACTCTCATTATAAAAAATAAATAGGGTAGGAATAAATAGCAAGACAACAAGCATTGGAAAAATCCAGTTAAATGAGTGCTTCATTCCATAGATTAGCGATGATATAAAACATGTCATTGGGACAGCCAATAGTAAAACCAACATCCCACTTCCTGTATTTTTAATGAAAAATGGCAATAGATAAAAGGCAAAAGCTATTACGATCAAATATACCAGCATTTTTCTAACTTTTTCCATTTCCAACTCCTTCACAAATTCACATTTTTTAACTTCTTTACTTTATTAGAGCAATCTTATTCAATATTCACTCTAACAGCCCACCAACCAATCGTTTAATTTTAAAATAAAATGCTTGAAAACTGGTCACTCTCCTAATTATTGGCTATTATCATCATTATAACAAGACTCCTAGCCATCAGCTCATAAATAGAACACTATTTGATTATTCTGCAATTATTTCACCTATTCTACTTCAACAAAATACCAAATAATCCATTGATATTTCTTTATACAAAACAATTTAATGCTACCCAAAACTTTGACAGTGATTATTTGTTTGAACTTAAAATGACTAAGAGATTGACTCAAATCTGTTAGCTCAACATTAATAATCTTAGACTAAGGATAGTCGTTTAGCTTAAATTTAATGCTTCTATGTCTTTTTTTAAATTATAGGATTATTCATATTAGCAACCATCTGAATGCACTAAACGATTTAACCGATCCCACCATAAAATATTCCCATAATATATACCAAAATCGTCAACCCTACAAAGACATATCTGCCCATTGGCTCAAACCATGGCCCCAGAGTCTTATTGTAGCCCAATTGTACTTGCTTTCTAGCAAAGTCCGGTCCACATACCCAATAAAACATAATTCCAGCCAACAAAGCGCCTAATGGAATCACATAGATACTCACAATATCCATCCAACTTTCTAAAATAGCGCCATTTTCAACAAATATTCCGATGGCTATCGCTATACTCGCTACGATTCCTACCGCTTTTGCTCTTGAAAAATGGAACTTTTCTTGAAGCGCTTCGATTGGAGCTTCAAATAAATTGATCAAGGAGCTAATCCCTGCAAACAGTACTGCAATAAAGAAAAGAATGGCAAATAAGTTACCGGCTGGCATTTGTTTAAAAATCGCTGGCATGGTGATAAAGATCAAAGGAGGGCCCGCGGTTGGGTCCATATTAAAAGCAAACACAGATGGAATAACAACGAGAGCAGCCAATATAGCTGCTATTAAATCACTTACTGCAATATAGGTCGCAGAAGTAACCACATCTTCCTTTTCACTTAAATAACTCCCATACACCAATGTTCCCGAACCAGCTAAGGACAAGGAGAAGAAAGCTTGGCCTAATGCATAGACCCATGTTTGTGGTTTTTTTAGCGCTTCCCATTCAGGTTGAAACAAATAGGCATACCCTAGACTTGCTCCCGGTAAGAAGATCACGCGAATACTTAAAAGCAGGAACATTATAAAAAATCCGGGCATGAGCACTTTATTTATTCTTTCAATCCCCTTTGAAATGCCCACTCGCATAATCCCAAAAGTTAGGATGAGTGCAGCTAGATGCCAGCCAATACTTCCAAAATTCCCAGCAATCTTTTCAAAATAAGCTGAACTATCTGCCGCTTGAATCATCGAACCTGAGATTGCCCCAAAGGTGAACCTTAAAATCCAGCCAATGACAACCGAGTAGCCGATCGCGATCCCTAAAGACCCGATGGTGGGAATTAAGCCAAGCCATTCGCCATACGGCTTGCCTCTTTTAGCCATTGCCTTCTTAAAGGCAGCCAGAGGACCTGCTTTCATCGCTCTTCCCAACGCGATCTCACCAATTACTCCCGTAAAACCAATGACAATCACAAAAAGAATATAGGGGATTAAAAAAGCCGCTCCTCCAAATTGACCGACACGATAAGGGAATAACCATATATTTCCCATCCCTACCGCTGAACCCACTGATGCTAGAATAAAACCTAGCCTACTTTGAAAACCATCTCTTTCTCCTATTATTTTTTTGTCTTTCAATTTTTTCACTCCTCGTTTCCTTTGTTTAGAAATGCTACTAGCTAATCCTTTAACCCTATTTTTCAGCGGAAATGGAGCTCATATCAATATAAAGACACAAAAAGACACTGCGTCATCAATTTTAAATTGATCTATGCAGTGTCTTTTAAACAACTATCTATTAAAAATCACACTGGCATAGGCTCCATTTATACATGAAAAATAAAGTGAGCCTAGCCTTCTTACTTCAGAAGTTAGACCACTCAACTATGCCAAGCCTGCCATGAATGAATGTTGAATTTCATTTGTGTGATTTCCTTTCTCTTTTTTTATTTAACTAATTATCTAATAGGCTTGATAGAAAGTCAAATGAGTATTTTTTATCCAAGTGATATCTTAGGTGAAAATGTAATTAGTCATGTAAAGTTCTAGGTAGTTTTATTTCTTGAAGTATTCTATCGTAGGAAGAAAAATGACATTTTTTTCTTTTAAAAATTTTAAAAGATTTAATGCACTTAAAAGCACGAACCTTGATATCATTTTCAATTAGAAACCCTTTTAAATATGTCTTTAATGAATTTGAGTTATAATTAATGTTAATTAAAATAAAAGTATCAAATTAGAGTTATAGAAACAGAAATACAGGAAGCGTTATGGTCAATTAATAGTTCAAATATTGATAAACTAAAGATTCTAATATCTTTACCCTTGCGGAGCTCCTTTAGTAAATGCTAAATTCTTTAATAAATAGCTGAAAAAAAATTATGAAAATATATCTCAGTGGTAATAGGGGAGCTTTTCAGCTTCTTTAAATACCTTTATTAAAGAATACATCCCAATAGAAATTATAATAGCATTTAATTCAGACCATATTTTTAAGAATACACCTTTCATCAAGAGAATTTAAACAAGTTTTCAGAATCTGCGGAGATAGTTGTGTATATTATTGTTTAGCTATCACATAACCAACCTTAAGACCAGATGTATTCGCAAGTTTGACTATATGTTCTAATACGTAAAGACAGCGAATTCTATATTATTAAGTGAGTAAATCACATAATAAATAAAAATTAAATAAAAACTTGACAAATGACTTTGGGAACATTATTATGAACGTATAGATTGTATGCGTTTTCTTATTTTGTTAGTTTCTTGTTATGTTATTTTATAAGTTAAGCATACAATCAAAAAAAGGAAGGAGAATTGTGATGAATGAAAGTAATTCAAAAGAACAAATTCAATTAGATTCAGAAAAAGAACAAATTTTGATTGAAAAGATTGAACAAAATTCTAGTACACCATCATGGTGCATCTGTTATAAAAAATGTTAGAAATATAGATTTTGAAATAGACTAAAGAAAGATTCTTTAGTCTATTTTTTAGGGGGGAAATAGTTTGTATTGCACAAATAAATATATAAACTTAACTATTACAGATGATAAAGAAATTACATATTTTGATGGTTTTGAAAAATCTATTAACTCTCAAAATAATGACATAATAATTCAAATATTAAAATGGTTTGAATTTCCACGTGATAAAAATGATCTTCCAATAATTAAAAATATACCTAATGAAAGAATAGAAAACTATTTAAAAGAGTTAATTAAATCTAATATCATTATAAATGATAAAAAAAATCTGACTAAACGGAATGAGTTCTTTTATGAAACATATTCAAGTACCTTAGATATCAAACATCTTGTAAACCGAAAAAGAATACTTATTATAGGATGCGGAACTATTGGGACTAATGTTGCAGTTTCTTTAGTTAAAATGGGTTTTAAGAATATTATATTAATTGATGACGACGTAATAACGCTCCATTCCCTAGACTCCCAAATTGTTTATACTGGATTAGATAAAGGAAAATTAAAAGGTGTAGTTTTAAAAAATCATCTTGAAAAAATTTCACAAACAGCCAAAATTAAATATATGAATTGTAAAATAGAAAATATTAGAAATTTATCAAATTTATTTATGGAAGAAAAGTTTGATATTATTATAGATTGCTTTGATGAAAAAAGCACAAATCTTCAATTGGACTTGATAGATTTTTCTAAAAATATGAATATTAATTATATAACAACAGGTTATTATCAAAATTTATTATTTGTTTGGGACATAGCAAGTGAATTCAATAAAGTTAAAAATTATTTTTTAGAAAATTCTTATGAATCTGAAAAAAGAAAAGTTTTTTCTTTAAATAAAGGGGTAATTGTAGATTCACAGATTATTTCTGGATTAATTACTAATCAAATATTAAACAGAATTATATATAACGATAATGATAATAAATTTTTGTGCTTTGATAAAAAAAATAATGTTTTAACAGATTATGGAAGATATATAAAGTCAGAGTATCAAAATTTTTTAGAACTATTAGAAAAAAAAATAAATGACTTAATATCTCAAAATGAAATAGAATTGTCTCTAAAAAAAATTAAACTAAATGAAAATATTGGATATAAGAAATATGATGTGATTCAATTTCTTAAATTTGTTGAATTAATTCAATATACTCAAAAATTTGAATTTGATATTAATAAGAATATTTCAAACACTTTAAATGTTTCAAATACATCAAAGAATTTTATGAAAAAAATGGATGTTTTCCAATCAATAACAAATCATATGTATCAATTATCTGATTGTTCTATTTCCGACAATTTACTTAGTGATATTGATTTAGTAAGTGTATATTCAATAAAAAAAATTCAGCATAATATTCATAACTTTATCTCAGAAAATAAAGATAAGTTTTTTCAAGTGTATAACACAAGAGATAGTAAAATTTCTAATGATTTCTATCTTATACAAGGTATATCCGAAAAAATATTTATCAAACTGAAGAAAGAAATAAAAAATATATCTAAAGATGAGTATTTTTTACTAAAATCACAAGTATTAAATAATAAGAGAGTAAATAAAAATAATATTAAAGAAAAAGATTTTTTTGATTTCAGGAGACAAGATAGTTATTACTTTGGTAGCAAGAACAAGGCTATCGATTTTATTTATCTCTTATTAAATTCTATTAGAAATGATTTGGGTGACAAATTTCTTAATGCGTATAAAAATAATGACATTATAGTTGATAATTATGCTGATGGTAGTGTTGGAAAATGTATTTATTTAACAAACACAAAGAAAACTCTAGTTTATTCTACATTTGACGGGACATATGAATCAGTTATAAGACTACTTCATGAAATTGGACATTTTTTTTCTAATGATGAAATGAAAACATCTTATTTTTATGAAGAACTTTCTATAATTAAAAATGAAATTTTAGCAGAATCTATATTTATTAATATTTTAAAAATTAAAAATATTGATAAATTCCCAACTGAATTAAATAAATTGCAAGAAGTAATTAGATATAAATTTGAAAGGGATTTACTATACATTTTAGATTTAGCCATATTTAAAGAAAGATTAGATTGTGAAACTAATTCAAAAAAACCTCTAACAACTGATATATATAAACAAGTATTTGATTCTTTGGATAATTTGGATCCAGAGTATGTAGAAATGAAAAATAGAGAATATTTTGTTTATAACTATTTAGCTAATTACAGTTTGTATTTACCAATAGAATTTATAATCAGTGATTTAATTGTATCCATTGTATCCATTAAGTATGGAGAAAAAATTTTTAAAGATATAGTTAATGGGGTAATCATTAGCAATGATTGGATAGAAAATGTTTTTTCAATTGAAAGTATTATAGATTTAATGAAAATTAGTTTTTAATAATGTATATATTAATAAATGATCGGAAGGTACTATATTGAAAAAAAATAGATTTAAACTAACGATACTACTCACACTAACCCAATTAGGTAGTGGAACTTTATCTTTTATACTATCCTTAAAGATACTGCAGCAAAATAAAAGCGCAACTGACTTTGGAATAGTAGTTATGGTTAGTGCTATATTTAGTATTTTAACATCTTTAATATCTGGTAAATATATTGATCGCTTCCCTAAAAAAAACATGATGATCGTTGCTCAATTTCTGAGTATAGTAGGATTAATCCTTTTTATTTTCGGAACAGGATTTAGCGACAAAATTAATTTATATTGGGTGATCGCTCTTTCAATAATCCTTCAAGTGAGTGATTCAATTTTTACCACTACTTTAATGACAAGTGCTGTCAATATTGTAAATAAGGAAGAAGAGTTAGATGAATTCAATTCAATTGTTGAATCAATAAATGGGATCTGTGCCTTAATAGCACCGTTTATTGCATCCTCTATCTTTATTTTCCTAAAAATAGATAGCTTCATATTTTTAGAAATATTTTTTGAGCTATTTGCCGTATTACTAATACTTAATTTACCGCTGCATGATTCCTTAATTGAAGAAAACTATGATGATCGTGATAGCGATTATAGTTTAAACTACGTACTAAAGTATGCTTGGAAAAATAAACTTATTCTAATACTAAGTTTAAGTATGTTAAGCATCAATTTACTTTTAGGATCACTTTCAATAGGCCTACCCTACTTAATATTGTCTTACTTTGAGAGTAAAACAATATTTATCGGTATCTTTCAAATAACATTACCAGTTGGAATGATGCTGGGAGCTATCATTTATCCTAAATTAAATTTTAAAAAACCCTTCTATAACCCAATTATAAAATCGTGGTTCCTATTAGCTCTATCTGTTATTCTACTAGGATTTACCATACTTATTTTTTCAAACCATTTTTGGGCATTATCAATTATATCCTTCATTCTTATTACTATCGCTGGTTTCAGTATATCAATAGGAAAAATACCCTTATTAGGATATTTTCAAAAAACAGTTCCTCAAAAAATTCAGGGGCGCTTATTTAGTTTGCTAGATGTCATGATAGAGTCGAGTATTCCTTTAGGGGCGGGTATATATGGACTATTATTCGACAACTTTAATATATATACAATATTTATCTTTTCTGGATTAATTTTAATTATTTTTATTAAAATATCAGAAAAAAAATTGAGAAAGCTAACTATAAGCATGAATGATTAATTAAAGAATAATTAATCTTTAATCACTTACAGAATAGTAATCATCATTTCAATACTGTTATAAGAGAAGGTTCGTTTAAGTATTATTTGAGCGACGCCCACTATTTGGATTGCAACTTATTGTGAAAGATCAACTATGAATGTTATTTATAAATTTAATTCAATCAAGAGCTGAGTCAGTAGCTTGACTGATTTACTATTTAGATAATATCTTTTAAAGCAATTAAGTTGAATTTAAACAATAAATCTCTTTGTCCAATGTAGTCTTACTAAGGAAAAATTAAAAATAATGAATTTGATAATTTTTACTCTAATTAACAAACTTTTAAAATAGTAAATTCTGTAATAAGAATTGAATTTTTTAGGGGATACTCATTCTTACTCTCGTATTCTTTCGAAGTATGATTCCCCTTTCCACTTTCTAATTTTTCGAATTAATTTTATTTGAAATCAATCCGATGTTCTACTAATAATCGTAATTTATATACTATTTTATTCGACATTATTATTTCGGATTTTCTTTGTTATACATGGATTACTTAAACTAAGTAAGTTCTCTAAAGATTATGCAAGTATCGAATTAACTCTCTCTTGGATGATATGAAGGACCATCCTTCAGACGTATACTTACCCTCTGACTTAGACACTTCAGACTCATTGTTATTTTCTTCAATCGCATAGCTGCAGCTCAAAGCCTCTGTATAGAGTGATAAGATATTAAAAAATTGTCCTATGCAATTTTTTTAGATAAATAGTGTTTAATTCATGTGGATATATCTTTGATTCTTTAAATAATTAAAAGGCCCCCGTTATGAGGCCTTCAAATTTCAATATTGTTTACCTATGGGTTTACTTTACGAATCTTGCATAATTAACTTTTGAAAAATCAACAACAATTTGATTACCATTGATATCTTTTATAATATCTGGTTGTTTAGAAATAATAAGTTTCATTATTTTTCGAAGAGCACGTTCATCATCAGATCTTGATTCGAGTTCCATCATGACTGTTAAACTAGAACCATGATTGAAAAAGAGTTCAATTTTTCTATTTTTCACTCTTTCATCTCCTCTCCTATTTAATGTCTCTACTATACCAATCTCCACCTCTTTCGTATAGGGTAGATAAGAAAGGAGATACTCATGGTATTGCGAGACAATAAATTAATCATACCCCTCTATTAGCCAAACTCTTTAAACTAAGAACATTACTAACATTATATATAATTTATTAAGCCCAGTTGAGTATAGATTTCACCTTACTTTAAGAAAAAAATAATTTTTAGGTTTTCTCTTAAAAAGTTAGAGCTATCAAAACATCGTTCTCTTAGTAATTTAACTTTATTCGTTTGGTTTTTTTGATTTAATGGAATTAATAAATTTTTTTCAAAAGTCAAGTCCATAATATTGTGTAAAATAACTTAGTACAATGTTCATCACCATTAAAGCCTCATATAAGCCCTTGAAGAAGTAATCCATTCTTCGTGGATGTGCATTAATACAGAGCCAATTAATCGATTAGCTGAGTCGACATTTGGAAAGATTCGTACCACTTTCTTTCTACGACGTACTTCTTGATTCAATCGTTCTTCAATCTTACAAATATCAGATAACAATATTTCTCTTCCAAATTCTAGAACGATCTTCTTTTGATCAGATGACTCAATAGAGGTTTTAAGAAAATCCTCATTTCTAAAATCAACAAAACCTAGTAAACTACGTTTCATGGTGACTTTAATTGAAACGGGCTTTCTATAAAAATCTCCTAATCTCTTTTGAATGAGATCTTCCTTTTCTAGCTCAAACTGTTTTGAAGTTTGGCTAATATCCACTATATGTTTCTTGCCTATTAGACCGTGTGTTTTAATGTTTTGTCTTTAAGCAAATAAAAAATAAAGTTTTCATCTTCATTTAAAATATAAGCGTTAAATACACCATCATTCCAACCCACTAAATCAATATCATAAAAACCACCTATATAAGAAGAATCAAGCTCTGGTTTATTTTGATCAAGGGAAATATCTTCTAATTCGTTTGTATAGTCTATTAATGTATCCACACTCATTGCAAAAAGTTCAGAAAGCTTTTTAAGATTTGTAATATCCGGTATGCCATTATTACTTTCCCACTTAGCTACTGCTGAACGTGAAACATTTATTTTTTCAGCCAATTCCTCCTGACTGTATTCTTTTTTTCTTCGTAATTCTTTTATTTTATCGCCTAGTGTCAACCGTAAATGAAAATGTCCTGAAATTTTAAAAATTTGCGGGATAAAACTA
>NZ_JBNUPJ010000023.1:0-24593 GCF_050409485.1 Facklamia sp. P12945 | reverse complement strand
TTCTATGTCTGTGTTGTTACTACATAGATTAGCAGACTCACTGGCTCTTTTTCTAATTTATATGGCTAAGTTCATTTTACAATTCACCAAAACTTAATATTAGAAGAGTCACCTCATCTTTAAGAAGGGGTAATTGAATTTTAAACTAACTCTTGCATTACAAGGTAGCTAGCTGTATAATAATCTTAAAATACTATGTAATACAAGATAGTGAATTCGTTCTGTAAAAGGAGGGGTAATTTGTCTTCTACACAAATGTTAAAAGGAGTCATTGATGGATGCATTCTGATGATTATAAAAAATAAAGAAGTATATGGTTATGAACTGGCAGAAAAATTATCCCGTTATGGTTTTCATTCGATGAGTGAGGGTACGATCTATCCTTTATTAATGCGAATGAAAAGAGAGGGTTTAGTATCATCGACACTAAAAAAATCCACTGCAGGTCCCAAAAGGAAATATTATTCCCTGACTGAAAAAGGCGCAGATGAATTGGATCATTTTATTAAGCGCTGGGAAAACCTTCAAAGTAGCGTTAACAAGGTTTTAAATAGAGAGTCGTACACGGATAGTGATAAAGGAGATGGAACAAATGGAAAATAATACTCAACTATCGAAACAAAGTAAAGAGTTTTTAGAAAATCTAACCGTATACTTAGTTTCTAAAGGTAAGGAAACGAATGAGATTGAGGAGATAGTTAGTGAGTTAGAAGATCATCTCATACAAGCTGAAGGCCAAGGGAAGCCGATTGAGCATATTATTGGTTCGTCGCCTAAAGATTATATGAGGTCAATAGCCAATGAAATGTTAGTTGATCACCGTTCTGCTATTAAGAATATTATTGGCATTATGGTTGCATCCTATTCTTTCATTATCTTACCTAATTTGATGAGAGGCGAATTCTCTTTTTCGATTCTAGAGATTATGGGTCATTTAGTTATTGCTGGAGCATTTATTGTTGCAGTGCTTGCTGCTTTTAGAAATATTATTCCAGCTAGATTATCAGACAAAATGAAGTATTTACTATTTGCTATTATTTCACTTGTAACTATAGCTGCCTATGTTGCTTTATATTATGTAGATAGTATGACTCAAACACCAATTATAACATTAGACTCCACCGTCAGCCTTCTCATTGGGTCTATTATGGTGTTGAACTTAATTTTATTATCAATTTGGTCCAAAACAGCGGTTTTACTCGTAACACTTTTGTTAATTACACTACCAGAATATCTTTTAAATCTATCGCCTCTTCCCTACGAGTTAAAGCAAATTTTAACTTTGATTATTATGATAGGAGGATTTGCACTGTATGCTTGGTTTGTTTTAAAAAGATAAATTATCATAACAAGTGCAACACTCAATAAACGCAGAGTTCATTAGCTATATTAATAGGTAAATAACCAAACAAAACAGATTAAAAGGAGCCATTAACTATGAGTTATAACCATCTTACCATGGAAGAGAGAGCTTGTATTTATCAATTTTAAATTTATGAAGGAGTATCATAAAAATTGCCAAAACATTAAGAAGATCTCTTAATACAATTTCAAGAGAAATAAAAAGCAATTCTTCAAACATTAAGGTTCGTAGAGGAAAAGAGAGTCATAGAAAAAGCAAGTATTGTTTTGTAACACTGGCAGAAAGAAGATCCAGATATTACATAGCGATATTAGTAGAAAATAGAAAGTCGGAAAATATCACATCGGCAATCATTAATGCGCTAAAAGATCTTGTAAAAACAATAACATTTGACAGAGGCGAAGAATGTTCAGAATTTGAGGAAACAGAAGAGGAATTAGGCTGTAAGACATATTTCTATGATCCTTAGTGTGCTTGGCAAAAGGTACAAATGAAAACAGCAATGAGCTTTTAAGAGAGTTTTATCCTGAAGAAATGGATTTGTCAAAAGTAAGTAAAGATGGTTTACACAATAACCTAGAGTTAATGAAAAATAGACCAAGGAAAGGTATAAAATATAAACCACCTAAAGAAGAACTTTTTGGATTCTTACTATCGGTGTTGCATTTGATTGGACAATTCGTCAAAAGAAAAAGCGCCTAGTTTATAAACTGGGTGTTTTAATCATTTTAAACTATATCAATCGAAACAGGGTAATCAATATTTAAGTCAGGATCTTCTTCGTTCACTAATTTTAGCGTCATTTCTAAATCATCATCGATAGTAACATCTTCTGCCATGATATTCATGGTTCTATCTGTCTTATTTTCTACTTCAAAGACGAACTCATAATAATACCCTAATTCTTCATCATCTTTTTCATTTACTTCGACATATTTAATGAAGAAGTCTTTGTCATCCGTAATAATATATTCTTCATCTCCACCTGTTAATTCTTTTAACTTGGCTTTCTTGTCTTTCAGCTCCTCTTTGAGAGCTTTAATTTCGATTTTCAATTCTTCAATCTTTTCTTCATCTTGAGCGGAGACAGTCACTCCCCCCCAACATCATCATACTTGCCAATAGCACTATATTTTTTTCATCAATGACTCCTCCTTTTGATTTTAATAGTTTTATTTCTTGTCTATATATTAACCATAACATTGAAGGAGAAGGCATTCAATTAGATAGCTTATTGCCTTAGAGAATAATAAATAGAAAACCAAAAGGACTTAAAAACTTTTTGAATTTTTATAACAATATAGTTTTAGAATAATTAAAGATAATTAAAATTTCTAATTGGAACAATTGTAAATAAAGTTAATTTCTTTATCTTTTTCCCTAGAATTTATCTATTAGATGGAGTATGCTTAAAAAGATGTAAAAAAAGCTGGGAAAAAATTGTGAATAAAATAAGGTGATCAAATGTATAAGAAAATAGCAGCCAGCCTAGCAGTGTGTTCAATTTTACTGTTAATCATTTATATGACATTTAATGCTAACAATCAGAATGAATCGACCTTTTCAAAAATCGAATTGAGTGCTCGAAAGAACAAATCGCCTGAAGCTTATCGCAAAGAACTATTGGAATTATATGAAACGCAACCCTTAACCGGAGAGGGTGTGGTTGAAGAAAGAGAATTAAGAGATATTAGTCTCAATGAGTATAATACAAAAATAGAGACCATTTTAGCTGAAATAACTGATCAACCACTCAAAGAATCCATCCATTCTTTAGCCGAGAGAGATCGGCCGCTAGTCGAATTAAATCAAGAGGTTCGTAATCTTAAAAAGAATATGGAAAATCCTAACAAATATTCTCCAGGTTTTTTAATTAAAGTGAAAGAAATTGATCGTAAATTAGAAGCAAACAACTTAACAAGAACATACAAAGACTTGAGTCACTGTTATCAAAGTTGGGGAAAGGCAATTTATGAACATTCTATTCCAGTCCCTCGTAAAGTCTATGCTGACCCAGACCTAGGGAAGTTTATAAACATATCAGCCCAGCCAGATGAAAATACTAATACTCAAATGCACTATGCTAAATTTGCAGTCTTAACGTTTGATGACGGGCCCAACCCAGTCACTACGCCACAAATCCTAGATATTCTTAAAGCACATGATGTGAAAGCAACCTTTTTTGTATTGGGTCAAAATGCAGAAAAGTATCCCGAAATCATTCAACGCATGCATGATGAAGGGCACTTGGTGGGCAACCATTCCTACAGCCATCGAAATTATACAATAATTAGTGATGCTGATGTTCTATATGAACTGAATCACACTAACGAAATTATTGAAAGGGTGACTAATGTCCCTGTCAACTACTATCGAATGCCATATGGAGCAGGTGGCAAACGTGAAATGAATTTAACGGAAATGACTCCTGTTCTATGGAACGTTGATTCGGAAGATTGGAAGAGTCGAAATGAACAAGCCATTATCAACCGTGTAGTAGCAACCCTATTACCTAGTCCAGTAATTTTAATGCACGACATCTATCAAGAATCGGCTAACTCATTAGGAGCAGTCATTGAAAGCGTCCAAGCCAATGGGTATCAGTTTGTGCGACTGGATGAAATGATGTAATCATTCAAACCTCATTATCATAAGTATAAATGCCTAGCTAGAATTCAAGTCTAGTTGGGCATTATTTTTTCTTTTGTTTAATAGTTTTTTACAATTTTAGATTATAACTAATGAGCCATAATCTATTTATAAAAATAATATGCTATATAAACTGATTAAGTAATAACCAAGTGTTATAATTAAATTATGAAGCGTTTACACAAAAATTTAGGAGGTATTTTATGAAGAAGTTTTTCGCAAGCATTGTTGCCATGTTATCGGCAGGAATGTTACTGGCTCAACCAGTAGCTGCCTGTACAGGCGTATATGTTGGTAAGGGCCTTACAGAAGATGGGTCAGTTATTTTTGGCCGAACAGAAGACTTAGAACAAAGCCATAATAAGACTTTTGTAGTAATTGAAGCAACGGAAAATGAAGAAGGCGCAAAGTTAGTGGATGAATATACTAAGTTCGAATTTGAACTACCAGCTCAAACTTATAAGTATTTTGCTGTGCCAGATACCACCCCTGAGTGGGGCTTGTATTATGAAGCAGGTTATAATGAGTATGGTGTAGCGATGGATGCGACCACTACTACTTATACTAATGATGAAGTTTTAGCGGTTGACCCTTTAGTTGAAAACGGTCTTTCAGAAGGAATCATGACGACCGTCGTTTTAGGTCACGTTAAAACAGCGCGTGAGGGCGTGGAGTTGTTAGCATCGATTATCGATGAGAAAGGCTCTTCCGAAGGCAACGGATTGATTATTGCTGATAAAAATGAAACTTGGTATATGGAAATTTTATCCGGTCATCAATATGCTGCGATGAAGTTGCCAGATGATATGTTTGCCGTATTCCCCAACTCGTTCTTCTTAGAAACAGTCGATGTGAACGATACTGAAAATGTGATTGTCTCTGCCGATTTAATTAACATTGCAGAAGAAGCGGGTACTTATGTCGAGGAAGAGGGGATGATTCGGGTTGCTGATTCTTATGCAGCTGAAATAGATCCCGGGTCTGTGTCTAGGTATTGGTCTGGAGTAAAAACCTTAGATCCAGATGCAGAAGTTTCTTTAGATGACACAGAGTTTCCATTCTTACATTCTACGGATAAAACAATCACATTAGATCAAGTCATGAGCTTACAACGAAATCGTTTAGAAGATACAGATTATATTCCAGCGGATAACATCGCATCTGCTACCGGTGGACAAGTTGTTAAAGAAACTGAAACAACAGAAGGTGAAGAAACCAAAGCAACAGAAAGCGAAGAGGCTGAGGCAACAGAAGGTGAAGAAACCAAAGCAACAGAAACCGAAGAAACCGAAGTAGAAGAAAGCGAAGAAACTGAAGCAACAGAAACCGAAGAAACCGAAGTAGAAGAAAGCGAAGAGGCTGAAGCAACAGAGGGCGAAGAAGCTGAAACAACAGAGGGCGAAGAAACTGAAACGACTGAAAAGCAAGAACCAGAAAAGCCTGAGAATGCTTTATATCCCATTGGTAACAAAAATACAATGGAAGCTCATATCTTCCAAATTTATGAAGATATGCCTGAAAAAGTACCAGGTGTGATGTGGTTAGCGATGGGATCACCTACCGTTTCACCTTACTTACCATACTTTGGAAATATCAATGACACACTATCTGCTTACCAAGTGGAAGCCAATGAATATGATCCAGAATCATTCTATTGGGCAGTAGATAATCTACTAACCATTATGTTAGAAGATGAAGAGAACTTAAAACCAGAAATGAGAGAAAAGATCTTAGCCATTGAAAAAGCTGGTAAAGATAAATACGAAGAATTACGTCAAGAACTTATCACGATGTATGCTGAAGATCCTGAAGCAGCTGCAGAATGGATTACTGAACAAACTATGCAATTAGCTCAAGATGCCTTTGACCAAATCAAAGATTTAGAAGCAGAGTATTCAAAATAATTAGTTGGAACTGAATTTCAATATTCTTAGGTAGAAATGTCCCCAAAAGTTGGTTTTAATCTAACTTTCGGGGACTTTATTGTAAAAAAAGTTGATAATCAGAAGGTTTAAAGTTAGGAAGGAAAATATGGATCTTTATAAGCCAGTAGAAGATAAGTTGAAGGAATTAAAAATTCCATTTCAGATAGTTGATCATGAGCCTGCTTTGACAACCGCGCAAGCCGACGCTTTTATTGAAGGGATCGACGGTGTTCGGACTAAAACAATGTTTCTAACAAATAAGAAAAAGACTGAATTTTATCTCTTAATAATGGATGATCAAAAACAATTGGATATGAATCAACTAAAGGAGCTGATCAAAGCAAACAAAATTCGGATGGCTTCAGCTGAATCTTTAAAAGAAAAAATGCAATTACCTCCCGGTGTTATTTCACCTTTTGGTTTGCTGTTTAATGAGGATAAGGATATCAAAGTTTATTTTGATAATGAAATTATGTCCCAAGATCGTATGAGTTTTCATCCTAATACCAATGAGAAAACAATTTTTATCAAAACGCAGGACTTGCTTAGATTTATTGAGGCGATTGGGTTTGGGTATGAAGTTTTGGACTTGAAATAGATATTAAATTAAATAGAATAGCTGAGCTAACTGATCTGATTACATTTATTGGATTTTTTATTTATATTTTAAATCAGGTAGTGTCAAATAAAATGTAGGTACACAATTTATTTGACACTACCATTAAATTTGTTATGAGTTTTATTTTTACTAGTGTTGCATTTAATTTTACAATGCATCATATCAACATATCCTTAAAAATGGTAAAATAGATATAATTAAATTCAAGAAGGTGTTTAAATGGAGAATAGAATAAACAAATCTAAAACAGTAGTAGAGCAAGGTAAATTTGTTAGCAAAGTAGCGCTTTATTTTGGAATTTTTCTTTCCCTTACGATTTTTTCCTCTTTTTAAAAAGTCAAGAAGTTTCATTGATAATCAATTTATTAATATCATTAATATTATTTTCATCTTATTACATTATTTATTTGACAATTCAAACCTTCATACGAATCTTAGATCAAATTATTCTTAATAATGAGCAGACACAAAATTTTATACAAGAATATTTTAGAATAAATGAAAAAAGAGATGAAATTCTAAAACGTAAGTTTAATGAGCAAAATAAAGATTTTAATTCGACTTCTAATATTGAAGATTTTGAAGAAAAAAGCAGAATTAGAGAAGATAATATTGAATTACATGACAATCAAATTTATAATTTTAAAGGCAAAATTATACAAATATTAACTGATCACACTTATGAATTTATCGATGAAAAGTCGGATGGTTATGTTCTCGAAAGTTATAAAAAATTAACACATTTGATTGGTAAAAAAATTATTGTTAGAGGGTATAAGAATGGGGTCAAAACAGAAAAAATAAAAATGACTAAAGGAAGTCTCCATGAATCAATTAGAGCAATTGAAATAGAAATTATATAAAATTTTTTATAATGATTGATCAATAAATTCTTTTTGTTATATAAATTGTAAGTCTTCTTAAATTAAAAATTTAGTAAAGAAGTATCAATAATTTAGGGAGGTCATCAATGAAGTTACCAACGATTAATTTTGAAGAAGTAAATTTCTTTACCATACTCTTAAGGTCCCTTTTAGCTATGTTGATTAGTGGTATGATTGGTTTTGGACGTGGATTGAAAAATCATCCAGCCGGTATGCGTACTTATATTTTAGTCTGTGTAACTTCAGCCATGGTAATGATGACCAATCAGTTTGCAGCCGAATTTTTTGAAGGGGTTGATCCTACACGGATGGGGTCGCAAGTTGTGAGTGGGATTGGCTTTTTAGGTGCCGGTATGATTTTAGTCACTAATCGTGACAAAATTAAAGGGTTAACCACGGCTGCGGGCTTGTAGTCTTCGGCTTGTATTGGCTTAGCAATTGGGATCGGCTTCTACGAAGTAGCAATTGTTGTAGGCTTTATACTCCTAATAACTTTGACCTTCTTACAAAGACTTGAAAGCTCATTAAGGAAGAAAATACCTTGGGTAACGGTTTTTGTGCAAGCAAATGATGTTCAATCTTTTAATGAGGTCCTTCATTTTATTGAAGTGTCATTAGTTACCGTCACTTTTATCAAACCCTTAGTGAATAATAGTGACCAACTTGATTATTTAGTCCGTCTAGTAATTCCTAAAGAAGTTCATGCTGAAAAGTTCTTTCAAGATATCAATCAGCTTGCAGGCGTGAGTATTTATGAATCGGAAGATGAATATAATGAATAAAAAAGCTAGTCAAATGTTATCACCATTGGCTAGCTTTTTGCTTATATATTTTTATAGAATATTCCTCTTGGATGTAATCAATTAGAGGATGATGATCTTGGTAATGGGTTGATTCAAGTGTTTTAATTGGAGTAATCCCCATCAAACAGTTGGTCATAAAACCAGCTTGGAAAGATTGTCTTTCTTGCCAGTCTATGGGGCGAATAGTCACAGGGAAATGGTCAAGCACCCATTGACGCATAATACCTGGAAGAAGACCTGCGCTTGTTGGAGCAGTGATAAGCTCTTGGTCTTTAACAAAAAAGAGATTCGTAAAGCTTCCCTCAGTGATCTGGTCTTTTTCATTTAAAAAGATGCATTCAAAAGCCCCTTTTTCTCTTATCTGCTTTAAATTAATTTTGTTCGCTAAGTACATAGTGGACTTATGTTGCAAGAGTGTGTTAGAGGAATGGCGCTGCCACTTTGCTAATTTTAATGGCTTTGCAGGCAAGAATCTCTTACCATAGGGATCCGATCGTTCTTGTAGAACAAGATTACCTGGTGAGAGGATGATTTTTAAAGCCCCATCCACCATTTCTTTCTCGTTAATAGAGTTGACAATAACGTTTTTGGTTATAGAACTTTTGAAACCTAAAGCTTTGGCTGATTGACACAAACGGCTAAGATGTTGGTCTAAGAAGAGCGCTTGTCCATTGATGACTTTAAGGGTGGTAAAAACACCTTGTCCAAAAAGAAAGCCTTCATCTAATTTGATGTAAGCCATGGTTGGCACTCCTTCATTAGTTGATCCAACATAGAATAATCAATAGTCTGAGCGGCATCGGTCCAGGCCTGGTCGGGATTGTGATGGACTTCGACCATAATCCCCGAAATATCAGCGGCTAAAGCGGCTTTACTTAAAGGGAGGATGAGGTCGCGTCTACCACTGGCATGGCTAGGATCAATAACGACAGGTTGTTTCGTTTTGGCTTGGAGGAGAATAGCACCTGCTAAATCAAGGGTGTTGCGTGTTTCATCTTGAAAGCTACGTATGCCGCGTTCGCAGTATACAACCGAAGCTTTTCCTTCGCTCATTAAATACTGACCGGCCATTTCCCATTCTTTAAGAGTTGCTGAAAAGCCTCTTTTTAATAGGACAGGTTTACCGGCTTGACCTAACAACTTCAGCAGTTGGTAATTATACATATTTCGAGAACCTACTTGAAACATGTCCACAAGATCGATCAGCTTTTCGACATCATATTCACTTAAAACTTCTGTGACCATCGGGAGGTGAACTGAATCAGCGGCGGCTCTTAAGTACTTTACACCTTCAAAGCCTAAACCTTGAAAAGCATGAGGGCTGGTTCTTGGTTTATAAGCACCCGCTCGAATCATGTCGACTCCCGCCGCCTTCAAGGCTTGAGCTTCTTTAAAAATATGTTCTTCAGATTCAATAGAGCAGGGTCCAGCGATAACAATAGCTGGTTGTTTGCCAAAAGTGACTTGCTTTACAGATACAGAATTCATTGTCATTTATATCTTCTCTTTCTATGTGATAGGTGATGGATTATTAGGATTAAAGAGGTAATTTTTGATAAAATCCAGAGCTTGAAGGTAGCCTGCAGGGCCTTGTCCTTCAATTGTTATTAAGGCTAAATCTTGGATATATGAGACTTGTCGGTAACTTTCTCTTTGACTAATAGAACTTAGATGGACTTCTACAAAAGGAATGGCAACGGCTGCTAAAGCATCGCGAATAGCGATGGATGTATGGGTGTAGGCAGCTGGGTTTATTACTATGCCATCCACCTTTTGATAAGCATTTTGAATTTTATCGACTAAGGCTCCTTCGTGGTTGGATTGAAAGATATCAAGGTCTACAGCATATTCATTTGCCCATTTTTTTAAAGAGTTTGTTAAGTCAGAGTATGAGGTTTGACCGTATATTTCTGGTTGACGGATGCCTAATAAGTTAAGGTTGGGTCCGTTGAGGACTAATAATCGCATGTTTGATCAGCCTTTCTTGCATTTCTTGATAGCTAGTTGGGATAGAAGACTTGACGGGAATAATGAGGTCTGCACTCTCTTGGTAGAGTGTTTTTCGTTCATTCCATAAACGCTTAACTTGGTCTAGTGAAGCTGAAAGTGGTCGGCCCTTTCGAGACAGTTCTTCTAAGGGGCGCTCCAATAGAATCAATCGACCATTCTGAGTTAGAGCTTGTCGGTTCCTTGCCCTTAAAATGGCACCTCCGCCCGTGGCAATTACTTGCCCATTTTCCTTAGCCACTTGATGAATGATTTTTTCTTCTAGGTCGCGAAAAGGTTTTTCGCCCACCTTGGAAATATATTCAGAGATCGGTTGATGGATGACAGCTTCGATCAATTGATCGGTGTCTAAAAAGGGGCGGCCTAGTTGATCAGCCAGTTTTTTTCCGAGAGTGGTCTTGCCAACACCTGGCATTCCGATAAAAACTAAGTTTTCGATTCCCTGCCAATAGGATTGGCAAATTTGATGGATGAAGTCTGTCGGATAAGACTTACCGGTAAAAAGTTGACTGGCAAAAAAAGCTTGAGCAATTAACATGTCGAGTCCACCTATAGCTTGAATGCCTTGGCTTTTGGCTTGGAGGACTAAAGAAGAGCGTAAGGGATTATAGATGAGATCAACGACCGCTTCTAGTTGAGGGAATGCGGTCAAGTTTAATCTTAAATCCTGGTTATTAGGGTACATACCAACCGGTGTCGCATTGAAAATAACTTGAGCCGCCTGATTGTCAGCCTTTAATGGTGGGAAAGCTTGGCGAATGCTTAAATGGCTAACTCGTTGACAGTCCTGGTTTTTAGCATAAACAGCGATCATTTTGGCAGAGCCACCGGATCCAAGAATAAGCACATTTTTGCCTGTTAAGGTCAGATGATTATTTTTTAATAAAAAGTCTAAGCCAGCGTAGTCAGTATTATAGCCTTTGAGTTTTCCCTCTTCATTCACAATTGTATTGACCGATCCGATGGCTTTAGCCAAGGGGTCTAGGTTGTCTAAATAAGGTAAGGCCGCTTCTTTATAAGGAATAGTCACATTGAGTCCGAGGTAGTTTTTCTCTAAAAGAAAGTCTTTCAACTGATTGGGTTCTAATTCAATTAAGTGATAGGGATAGTTCCCAATTCGTTGGTGAATAGATTGGGAATAACTATGACCTAATTTACGTCCGATTAAGCCACAAAGAGTGGGTTTTTTATTTTTTTGAGATGTCTGTAACATAAGAACCTACTTTCTAAAGGCGGCAATTAATTTTTTGTTGAAATAGTTGGCCATTGACCGTCCATCATCATTAGGTCTAAAAGGCAAATAGCGGTCATTGCTTCAATAACGGGAACAACCCGAGGGACGATACAAGGATCATGCCGGCCTTCAATCGTCAATTCTTGATTAACTTGTTTATCAAGGTTGACACTTGCTTGGGGTTGACCGATAGAAGAAGTAGGCTTAATTGCTACTCGCATAATCAAGGGCATGCCAGTGGTCAAACCACCGATAATACCGCCGTGATGGTTGGTCAGCGTTTTAACCATCAGGTTATTATCCAAATAATAAGGATCGTTGTGCTGGCTGCCGCGTAAGTTTGCTCCAGCAAAGCCCGTTCCGAATTCTACGCCGCGAGTGGCGGGAATGCCAAACATGGCATGGGCTAATTTAGCTTCACACGAATCATAGAGGGGTTGACCGATACCAACTGGTAAGCCGTCAACGATTACTTCGATTTGCCCTCCTACAGAGTCTTTATCTTCTTTAGCGGCTAGGATAGCTTCCTTCATGGCTTGGCCTTGCAGGTCATCAATTACGGCAAATTCTTTATTAACTAATTCACTTAAGGCTTTAAAATCAGGTTGCGCAAAATCAACTAACCGGTCTTTTATACCAGCGATTGAATGAATGTGGCTATAAATTTGGATGTCGCTTGTTTCTAATAAATAGCGGGCAATACTACCAGCCATTACAATTGGAGCAGTCATGCGCCCTGAAAAGTGTCCGCCCCCACGAATGTCATGGTGTCCCTCATATTTAATGAAAGCAGGATAATCAGCATGTGAGGGGCGCGGGAGATAGTGATGTTGGGCATAATCCTTGGACTGCATGTCTTGATTCCTAATTTCTAAGCAAAGGGGCGCCCCACAGGTTTTACCGTCTACAATACCTGCTTTGACTTCAAATAAATCAGTCTCGTTACGGTTAGTTGACCAAACCTTTTTACCAGGACGACGACGTTCGAGAGCTGTTTGAATGGCTGCATAAGGGAAATCTAAACCGGCAGGAAGGCCATCAATGACTACCCCAATCGCTTTAGCATGGGATTGTCCGTAAACAGTGAGACGAAAATTTTGACCGAGACTAAAGGACATGATAGATACCTCCTAATTTTTGAAAATCATCGAAGAAGTGGGGATAAGATTTAGAAACACAGTCCGCCCCTTTAATAATCACAGGTTCTTGGGCAAAACTACCGGCAATGGCAGCTGTCATTGCAATACGGTGGTCTTGAAAAGTATCCACAATTCCGCCATGAAAGCCTTGCCCTCCTTGCAAGATGAACCCATCAGCTTCAGCTTGTATGTAGACACCTAAAGCTTGCATAAGAGCTACGGTAGATTCTATTCGGTCACTTTCTTTTAAGCGGAGACGTTGGCCGTTAACGATGCGAGTAATCCCAGCTTTTCTAGCGGCTGCTAGGGTAAGGATAGGAATGGCATCGGGCAATTGACGGGCATCGATTTCCACTATTTGATTACTTGCAGTTGAAGTCTTACTGGGATGATAGTCAGTGGATTGTCTTGCCGGCTCGGGGGTGGGATAGCCCAATTTATCCAAATAGGACAAAGCCTGACGGTCTGCTTGGAGACTGTCAAAAGTAAGATTTAAGACCTGGACGCCTGCTACTAAGAAGAAAAGGGCGTTGGACCAATCGCCTTCTACTTGGTAGGGCGCTGCTTGTATAGGTCCATCGAGTAAGTGATAGGCTTGAGTTTGATGAGAAAAATCAATCCTTTTACTAAATTCTTTTAAGCTAGCTAAGGTCATGTCGACATAGGCAGCGGATTCCAAAGGCGAAGTTAATTTTATCTGACTTGCTTTATTTAAATGAGCGAGAGCCAAAGCTAATCCTGAAATAAATTGAGAAGAAACATTACCTGGAAGTTGGTAATTTCCTGCTTCTAACTTGCCTGAAAGCCAGATACTAGGGCCTTCTTCTTGCCAATAAATACCCAATTGGTCAAACAAGTCCCAATAAGGTTGGTTGGTTCGATTGATCAAACTCCCTTGGCGAAGGATTTCGACCTGTTGGTTCTTTTCTAACCGACTAGCTAAGATAGGAATTAGAAAGCGTAAGCTTGTTCCCGACTCGCCCACATTGAAGTGGCGCTTCATAGAATGAGCATCTGGCAGGATATGGTATGCTTTTTGATCTGAATCATGGTGAACCAGGCAACCTAGTCCTTCAATACAAGTCAATGTTGCTTCTAAATCTTTTGAAAGACGGTCTAAATAGATGGTAGAGGGACCATTGGCTAAGCTGGCTGCAAAGAGTGCTCGATGAGCGTCTGATTTAGAAGGAATTGCAGAAATACTGCCTTTTAAAGAGTGAGGCATAATTTGAATATCCATCTACAATCGACTCCCTGCTTCAATCCATTGGCCTAATTCATGAATAGGAATGGCTTGTCGGACACAATTTCCTATTTCAACAGGAATAATTAAGTGAATCGTTTGGTCTTGTTTTTTCTTGTCGTGATTAATGGCGTTCAGTAAATCATGGTTATCACAGTAATAAGTCTGGAATAGTCCTTGTTTTTGGTATAAATCTTCAAGAAGAGGAACGAATGATTGGCGGGCCCAACCCAATTTAAAACTAGCACGAGCCATCCATAATAGGCCGATTGCGACTGCTTCACCATGGTTCACTTGGTGGTTGCTAATACTTTCAATGGCATGGGCGAAAGTATGACCTAAATTAAGGAATTGTCTTTTACCTTGATCGTGAAAATCATTAGCAACATAGGCGTGTTTTATTTCTAAAGACCGTTTAATTAGATTCAAGTAGTTGAGTTGACTTTTATCTCGTCTGATGTCCTCCAATAAAGCGGGGTCAGTAAGGATCGCATATTTTATAATTTCTGCTAACCCATTGTTAATTTGTCTGATATCTAAGGTGTCTAAATAGGCAATATCGATATGAACCCAAGCGGGATGATAGAAAGTACCCACTTGATTTTTATAGGCACCAAAATTAATGCCATTTTTACCCCCAATGGCAGAGTCAACCATAGCTAAAAGAGTCGTCGGAACTTGTATAAAGTTGATTCCTCTTAAATATGTGGCGGCTAAAAAGCCCCCTAAGTCACCAATGACGCCACCACCAAAGGCGATTAGGCAATCAGACCGAGTAAGTTTTTCTTCTACCATACGATTCATCACTTCTTGATAACAAGCTAATGACTTTGACGCTTCACCGGCAGGAACAATATGGTAAGAAAAGGATGCTAACTGACCAAGTTGATCAATTTGTTCTTGGTAAAGGGTCGCCACATTTTGATCCGTTAGTAGAAACTTTTTTCCGCTCATTTGGCTTAAGCGTTTTTTTAATTGACTAAAATGATGGTGTTCTAGATAGATTGGATAAGGAAAAACATTCAATTGGATGTCCAAAATGTACCCTCCTAAACAAAAATAGGAGCTCTGAGAAATTCAGAGCTCCGCTAAAGATGGATAATAAAACAGCGGAAGATAAAAGGCATCGCATGATTGTTCATTTCGTTTTACAGCAACTTCCCATCTGTAAATACTTTACGCACCTTTTATACTCTGTTCAAAGTTCTCCTTCATTATAGGTGAATGATAGCACTTGTCAATCATTGACAAGGATTAAATGCTATTCTTTTTAAATTACTTTTCAGGTATTTTTACTAACTACAAATTGTGATAAAATAGGACAATAACCAGTTACATAGATATCGTTGAAAAAAATGTTAGGAGAAACCATTATGAAGTTTGTCATCATTGATAATTATGATTCCTATACTTATAATCTGTTTCAATTAATAGCCAAAGTGACGCAAGAAGTTCCGTTGGTTATTAAGAATGATCAAATGTCATATGAAGAATTTAAATTGTTAGATTTTGATGCGGTGGTTATTTCACCAGGTCCTGGAAGTCCTGAAAATCCTGAAGATTTTGGTCTTTGCCGTGAAGTAATCGAAAAAGAAGAACGCCCCATATTGGGCATCTGTTTGGGTCAGCAAGGAATTTACTATCTGAATGGAGGAGAAATTATATTGGCTCCTCAGCCTGTTCATGGGCGGCTGAGTGAAATCAGACATAATAATCAAGGGCTTTTTAAAGGACTACCGCAAGATTTTAAAGTGACCCGTTACCATTCTTTAGTCTGTAAAGAAGAGAAATTGGAGAACATTCAAGTGGATGCGAGAACGCACGATGGCTTAATTATGGGGATTTCTCATCGTAGCAAACCTCAATACGCCGTTCAGTTTCATCCAGAGTCAATTGCTTCACAAGAAGGTGAGCGTCTAATTGAGAATTTTGTAGACTTGATCCACACCTTCCAAATACAAACAAATCCTTTGCGTGTTACAAAAGTTCCTTATCAAGGCAATGCACAAGCGTTGTTTAATCAGCTTTATCAAATTAATAAACAAACGCAATGGTTAGACTCTAGTCAAGTGACAAAAGCTTTGTCTCGTTTTTCTATAATTGGACAAGCGGGTCCTCGCCATGGCCATCGTCTGACCTATGATATTACGGATAATTTGGTTATCAAGACAGATATAAAGGGAAGAGAAGAAAGAATTCATCAAGATATATTCACTTATTTAGAAAAACATCAACCTCAATGGCCAATCCATCAAGATTTACCATGTGATTTCCAATTAGGTTATATTGGTTATTTTGGTTATGAGCTCAAAAGTTTAATGGAAGGGCCTAATCAGCATCAGTCATCGTATCCTGATGTCATATTAGATTATATTGATCGAGCGGCTGTTATCGATCATCACGAAAACCAACTTTATTTACTATCCTATAAAGATGACAAAGACTGGATCAAAGATTTAGATTTTTCACAGGCTTATATTTCAGTAGGTGAAAAAGAAGAGCTTATCATGGAGGCCTTCGATCAACCAACTATTGCTTGGGCTATGGCTCGCAGTGACTATTTGAAAGCTATCCACCAATGTCAAGACTACATTCGAAAAGGAGAGTCCTATGAAATATGTTTGACCAACCGCTTGGATATCAAAGACCAGCTAGATGCCTATATATATTACCAAACCTTACGCCAAGCCAGTCCAGCCCCTTACGCAGCCTTTTTAACTTTTGATCATTTTGCTGTTGCGTGTTCTTCTATGGAAAAATTCTTAACTTTGAATCGTGATGGTAGAGTTCAAACCAAGCCCATCAAAGGAACGGCTAAAAGGGGTCAAAACCCAGCAGAAGATCAAGCGATTATTCATGCTTTAGCAACCGAGGAAAAGACCATGGCTGAAAACTTGATGATCGTAGACCTATTGCGAAATGATTTAGGTAAGGTCTGTCAGATTGGAACAGTAACGGTTCCCAAGTTGATGGCTGTTGAGAGTTATTCAACCCTTCATCAATTAGTGACTACCGTTCAAGGCTTTCTTGCAAAAAATGTTTCAGCTATTGATCTGTTTAAAGCTTGCTTCCCTGGTGGTTCAATGACTGGAGCGCCGAAGTATCGTACCCTCGAATTAATTGATCAATTAGAAGGACGTCCACGAGGTATCTACTCAGGGGCTATTGGCTATATTGCTAATAATGGTTGTATGGATTTAAATATTGTTATACGCACGGCGGTTATTGAAGAAGAAAAGACTAGTCTCGGTCTAGGGGGAGCAATTATTGCCCTTTCAGATCCAGAAGAAGAGTACCAAGAAACTTTAGTCAAAGCCCAAGGAGCTCTTAATGCCTTAAAAGCCTATTACCATCTACCTTCAACTTACGAATTTAAAATTGAAGGGGCCTAAAAGGATTCATTAAAGATAAATGAGTTTGTTAAACGAAGAAAACCAGCAAGCATACCATTATTATGCTTGCTGGTTTTTTTATTATTTAACTTTCCCAAGTGTTCGCAAACTATTAAGAACTGCAAGGATGGTCACACCAACATCGGCGACAATAGCCATCCACATGGATGAGAAGCCTAAAGCGGCGAGGCTTAGGAAGAGTACCTTAATTCCAAGTGCAAAGGCTATATTTTCTTGAGCAATGCGTAAAGTTTTTTGAGCAATTTTAATAGCCTGAGGGAGTTTAGCTAAAGAATCATTCATAATGACAATGTCTGCTGATTCAATAGCTGCGTCAGATCCCATTCCTCCCATGGCAATTCCAATATCTGCACGGGCAAGAGCCGGGGCATCATTGATGCCATCACCGATAAAGGCAACATTAGAGGATTTTTTATTAGACGTTGATTGCTTAACGTTAGCTAAAATTTTCTCCAGTTCGATCATTTTTTCTTGTGGAAGCAAGTCACCTTTTGCTTGATCAATCCCAACAAGTTGAGCGATTTCGTCGACGGTTGCTTGATTGTCACCAGAAAGTAAGATGGCAGAGGAAATACCCAATTGATGTAATTCTGTCAGCGCGGACTGAGAATCTGGTTTGATCTGGTCTTTAATGAGGACATAGCCTTGATATGCTTGATTAATACTGAGATAAACGACAGTGGCAGCAGTCTTTAATTCTGGCACTTCGATCTTGAATTGATCCATCAAGTCCTTGTTTCCAGCAAGTAAACTTTTACCGTCCACAATTCCTTTAAGACCTTTACCGGTGATTGTTTCTACTTCTTGCACACGATGAGGATCTAAGGGCTGATTATAGGCTTCTTGAATGGAGAGTGCAATAGGATGGTGGGATTGGCTCTCCAAGTGAGCCAGTGCTTCTAAAAACTCATTTTTGCTTAAATATAAGGCCTCTACTTTGTCAATCGCAAAGTTACCTTGAGTGATTGTTCCGGTTTTATCTAAAACTAAGGTCTTAATCTTTGTTAGGGTTTCGAGGAAATTTCCGCCTTTAACCATGATACCTTCACGTGCTGCTGCACCAATTCCACCATAAAAACTCATAGGAACAGAGACAACTAAGGCACAAGGACAAGAGATAACTAAAAATTGTAACGCACGGTAAAAGCTTGTTGACCAAGAAATGTCACTAAAAAAGATAGGAGGCAAAGTAGCCAAAAGAACTGCTAAGGCAACTACAACCGGTGTATAAACGCGTGCGAACCGAGTAATAAATTTCTCAGTAGCTGCCTTTTTGGAAGAAGCATTTTCAACTAAGTCGATAATTTGGCTGACCGTTGAATTTTGGAAGGTCTTAGTGACTTTAACTTTCAGTTGAGAACTTAAGTTGATCGAACCTGAGTAGAGGGTGTCGCCTTCTTTTAAACTCTGAGGAAGAGATTCTCCAGTAATAGCTGAGTGGTCTACTTGAGATTGACCTTGGATAATTTGTCCATCTAGAGGGACCTTGTCTCCGACAGCTACGATAAATTCTTGACCTTCAACTAACTCGCGGGGGTCAATTTTGGTTAATGTACCATCAGTTTGTTGAATACGGGCAAAGTCAGGACGAATTGCCATCAAGGATTGAATTGATTGGCGAGATTGGTTAACGGCACGGTCTTGAAACCATTCTCCGATAGAATAGAACAGCATAACGGCAACTGCTTCAGGGTACTCACCAATCACAAAGGCACCTAAGGTAGCAATCGTCATTAAGAAATTTTCTTCTAACCAGTCCTTATTTTTAATTTTATTCCAAGTAGTTTTAAGTACATTCTGACCTATGAACAGATAGGTCAGACCAAAATAGCCCACTAGAAGCCATTCAGAAGAAATATAATTTGTTAAAAAGAATCCTAAGATAAATAAAGGAATGGTAATTAAAATACGCCAGCCTTCGCTATCAAGTAAGCCTTGACTGTCCTTATTTTTATCAAGGTTTAGATTTGATTTTTCTTCTAGCTCAAAGAGCGGAACCAATTTTATCCCTTGTTCGACTTCTTGTACATTTTGTTCCAAGCTTTGAATGAGATTAGACTCCATCACTTGGTCCGTGTCGATTGTTAATTGTCCTTGTGCGAAATTAACGGTCGCTTCAACTTGATCCGAATTGTTTAAGCGAGTTTCAATTTTTTGAGCACAGTTAGCACAAGACAAACCCTGCATTTTAAATTTATAAGTCATTATTATCATTTCCTCCTTCTGCTGCATGTTCCAATGCATTGTGATATAAAATACGCACATGGTCATCAGCAATTGAATAATAAACAATACGTCCTTCTTTGCGCTTTTTAACTAAATTTAATTTAAATAGATAAGCGAGTTGATGAGAAGTGGCAGATTTGGACATGCCTATTAGATGGCCTAAATCGCAAACACACAATTCTGTCTTAAGCAAATACCATAAAATTTTTGCTCGAGAGGGTTCTGCTAATGCTTTAAAGAGTTTGATTAGAATTTTAAAATGTTCTGGATTGAGAGGCACTTCTTGAGCTTTCTTAATCGCTTCAGGATGAATTGCATTCTCTTGACAGCTATCCATGGCATGACCTACTTTCTGTTTATAAATAGTAAAAATTATCATTTATAGTTGAACAGACGTTCAACCTTTACAACTTAAATATACCACTCACTATTATTTTTGTCAAATGAATACTAATGGTTGATAAACGGCTTGCTAAACTATAATAAACTGACCTCTAAATGAATAGAAATCAGGTAGAAAGAGTAAACGATTAAAAAATAATAAGTAAAATAGTATATAGATTGAGGGCCTTTGAGTAGACGTTAGTGAGTTTAATTGACTGTTTTAAAAGGAAATTTAATAAAGTAGAGGTTAGTTTATGAATCTTATTTATCATTTCATTGAAATAAGATTCTTTGACTAAGAGCCGGTTGACTGATAATGATACAAGCCAAATCGCCAAACACCATAAACAGGTATAGCAAAAACTAGACTCAAAAAAGGAAATAGAGCTAATCGCCAATCATTACTCTTACCTACTAAATATAAAAAGGGATAATACTGGACCAAAGCCAGAGGGAGAATAAAGGTTAGAAACTTTAATATCTTCTTTCCATAAATAGAGAAGGGATATTGACCAAATTCACGTCCGCCATCTGTAAAAATATTCATAATCTCTAATCCTTGAATGGTAAAAAAAGAAAGGCTTGCTGAAAGAAAATATAATAAGGAAAATAACAAGCTGGCTGTTAAGATCATTATGAATAAAGTAGCAATCTTATTCCACGACCATACCATCTTGCCTCTTTCAATGACGAAAACTAGTAGTAAGGCTGCTTGGATTAAGCGTCCTATACGTGAAAACTCAAATTTTGATCCAATAACTTGGAGTAAGGGGCTTTGGGGGCGAGTGAGGACACGATCAAATTCACCATTAGCAATCATCTGAGGAAAAGAATCGAATCCCCTGGCTAGCATTTCAGCTAAGGCGGCCGCAAAAGTGAAAATTCCAGCACATAAAAGCACTTCATCTTTTGAAAACCCTTGTACGCTGTGAAATCTTTCTAACATAAAATAAATGCCTAGTACAGAGACAAAGGTTGCTAAGAATTGCCCCATAATTAATAACAACATAGAAACAGGGTATTGCCATTGAGCCTGCCAATTGAGTTTAAAATAAAGACCTAAAATTTTAAACACTGCATTTAACCTCCTTGAATAACGAATTTAGATAGAGCATGTTGCATCAGCCACCAACCGACCACCAACAGAAGAATCAGCCAAAAAGCTTGAGGAATGATAATATTCCAAGAGCTAATGTCTAGAGAATAGACTCTAAGAGGAATGTTTTGCATATAGGCGAAGGGTGTCCAATGGATAAAGGTTTGTAAAGGCTGGGGTAAAAAGGGTAATGGAATGATTGCTCCGGTTAGAAATTCCCCGATCGTAGCAACAATCACTCGAATTCCCACGTCCGTTAAGAAATAAAAGACACTAATATAGACTAACATTAAGAAGGCAATGATTAATAAAGTAGACAGAATCATCGTCACTATAAAAAGTAGGAGGTGGTTTGGCGGCAAAAGCTTATAAGGTTCTGGCAGAAAGCTTGCTACAATTATCATTGGCAAACACCGTAATAAAGTGCGAGCAATTCGCATGGCAAGGTTAGATATAAACCAATGGGGATAGAGACCGAGAGGACGCGTCAATTGATAGGCAACATTGCCTGAAATGATTTCTTCGAAGATAGTACGGTCATAAATCCATAAAGCAAACAAATTAAGACCGGCTTGTTGGATCCATATATAAGCGCAGACTTGTTCAAAAGTCATAGGTTGACTTTGTGCGTTGGTTTGATAAAAAGATTCGAACATTTTGATGAGAAGTAGGCCCCAAGCAAATTGGGTAAGAATACCTGCTAAAGCAGCCGTTCGATATTGAATGGCTGATTGAAATTGAATGCGAAATATTGCGCTATAAGTTTTCATAATTGATACTCCCGATAAAGCTGGATTACTAGGTGATCAAGGTTAGTAGCATGAGGGCTTATAGATTGTAAATCAAGATTTTGATTTAATAAAGCAATAAATTCATTTTTGGATAGAAGATCCGAATCAAAAGATAATAAAGCTTCTGATTCAGTCGCTTGATAAATTTGAATACCCGGGTGATGAGGTAGTCTTCCTTTATTAAATTCAATGTTCCAAATCTGTTTTTGTTGATTTTTGTTCTTTAATTCCTCCAGGGAACCGTCGAGCAGTATTTTTCCTTGACCAATCAATATAATCCGTGAAGAGAGTGCTTCAATATCTTGCATGTCATGCGTGGTTAAAATAACTGTTGTCTGTTCTTCTTGATTAAGATCGATAATGAATTTTCGAACAGCTAATTTAGAAACTGCATCTAAACCAATAGTAGGTTCATCTAGAAATAGAATGGCTGGCTGATGAATTAAAGCAGCGGCAATTTCACACCGCATTCTTTGGCCTAAACTGAGTTGTCTAACGGGAGTATCCAGTAAGTTTTCGATAGCTAAAGCATATGCTAACTTATCAATTTGTTGATGATAACGCTGTGGATCCACACGGTAAAGGTCACGGATCAGGTCAAAAGAATCCTTAACTGGTAAATCCCACCATAGTTGAGAACGTTGTCCAAAAACGACGCCGATATTTCTAACATGGTCGATCCTGTTTTTCCAAGGCGTTAGGCCCATTATTTGGCACTCACCAGTATCTGGATGGAGGATACCTGATAGGATTTTAAGTGTGGTACTTTTACCAGCTCCGTTTGGGCCAATATAGCCTATCATTTCGCCTTTTTTAACATTAAAAGATACTTGGTCTAATGCCTGATAGTATTCAGTCTCTCTCTTTAAATAAGATAAACCAGGCATTGAGGAGTGTTTTTTTCGTTTGGCTATTTTAAATTGTTTTGAAATGTTTTCAACCTGAATCATCTAATCTCTCCTAAGTTTTTTGATTATTTGAATTATATAGCTAGCGAACTAAAGAAGTAAAATTGAGCCTTTGAATTGTATAACAAGAAGCCTTTCAAGTCAACGAAGAGAAGGTTTTCAATCATAATCTGTTAATAAAGATGATATAATAGGTAAAAGTGGAAAGGGGTGGATCAATGACTTCTGTTTCCATCGAAAAATTGTATACTTATCTTCTGCAAGAAATGGGTCCCAGTGGTTGGTGGCCGGGGGATTCTAAATTAGAAATCATTTTAGGTGCTATTCTGGTTCAAAATACCAACTGGTCGAATGTTGATAAAGTCTTAACTCAATTAAAGCTGGCGACTGGGTTTGATCCGCAAAGGATTCTAAGGTTGGAAAGTAGTCAGTTAGAACAGCTGATTTATTCAGCTGGTTTTTATAAAAATAAAGCCCTAGCTATCCAAGCCGTTTTGAATTGGTTCCAAGAACACCAGTGGAATTATAGCCATATAGTAGAAAAATACGGATCTGATTTAAGAATAGAATTACTTAAGCTTCGAGGTATCGGCCAAGAAACGGCTGATGTCTTCTTAGTCTATATTTTTGACCAAGTCGCCTTTATTTCAAATGCATACGCTCGCAAGTTGTTTTCTTATATCGATCAAAAAGACTATAAAAGCTATCAGCAATTACATGCAGTCGTGCAAATGCCTGAATCATTCACTTATCTTCAAGCTCAAGACCTGCATGGACTGATTGATGAATTTGGTAAAAATTATTTAAAGGATCCTGTTAGGATGGAACGGATAGCTGGAGAGGTGAAGAAATAGTTACTGTATTTTTATGATCGATGCTAAAGCATTTTAGTCGGAGATGAAGGGCTGTTAACTTATAATTTGAAAAAGGAGTGGTTTGATGAAAATTAAAAATTGGTTACTTGTAGGAGCTCCATTGGTCGTTTAACGGCCGATAATGCCAAAGCAGACTATGAAAAGTACAAACAGCCCCCATTTGCACCTCCCAAAGAGACTTTTGGCATTGTTTGGCCATTATTATATACCATGATGGGGATTGCCTGAATAATCATTGATGAAAGTAAAGAAAAAGACGAAGCCATTATTGCCTATCGAACGCAATTAGGCCTTAATTATCTTTGGTCACTCTTATACTTTAAGTATAAATATCGCGGCACCGCTGTAATTGAAAGCTTTTGTTTATTCACAGCTGTTCTAGTCACAGCCATTAAATTTTATCAAAAGAACACTTGGTCGGCTTTTGCTTCTTATCTTAATGGAGCTACTTGGTTCTTAAATCGAGATCAAGCGTCCTATTCCAATGAATAAATTAGGAGGGAAATAATGCGATTATGGCATGAAGATTTGATTCCCTTATTACCTCGACAGCAACTCTTAGGACAACATCGAGAATGTTGTGCTCTAAGAGGAAAGGGATGGGGCAAGCCGCATTCTACTGTAAACTATATTTTTAATTATCATCCCTATAAACTTTACCAATACCATGTTTTAGTAATGGAAGAAATGATAGCCAGAGGCTATCAGCCGGATAGCCTCTGGCTAGATCCCAAATACCGTGGCAAATCAGCTCCGTCTTATAAGGATTTAGAAGAACGCTCATTAGATTATCCCATTTATCCAGAACATGATGAAGCATATCTTCAAGCATGTTTACTTAATTTAAAGAATAAGGGGATTGCTATTTAAATAAAAAACAATTAAGACTGTTGCAAAAAATTTTCTTTTGAGAATAATTTTGTTTAATGGCCTAAGAATAACTATTTATTGACAAAAAATTAGTTATAATAGTGTTAGACGATAATACATATGTGACATAAAACAAATAAAAATAGGGAGCTTCTGTTACACTA
>NZ_JBNUPJ010000022.1:0-25010 GCF_050409485.1 Facklamia sp. P12945 | reverse complement strand
GTTTTATCCCGCAAATTTTTAAAATTTCAGGACATTTTCATTTACGGTTGACATAGTTTTGTTTGAAAAAATGAAAGCATTTACAATATTAGTCGTTAGTAGCTTATTGTATTGAGAAAGAAAAATCGAAACTCATAACTAAACCTTCATGTAAAGCTAATTCTGCTGTTTTTTTATTTCTTGATAGTATTGGTTAATAGCAGCTTCGTATTTTCCTGTTGGTTCGGCTTTGAAGTATTGCTTATTTTTAAGGGGATCGGGAAGATATTGTTGACGGATAAAATGATTGGGATAATCGTGAGGGTTTTGATAGCCGATGGAGCGACCTAATTTTTTTGCTCCCGCATAATGTCCATCTTTTAAGCTGTCTGGTACTGGGCCTGTGTGTCCAGCTTCAATATCCGCCAGGGCCGCATTAATGGCACGGTAGGAGGTGTTGGATTTAGGACTTAAGGCTAAATCTGCCACAGCGAAAGCCAAAGGTATGCGTGCTTCTGGTAGGCCCAACTTTTCAGCAGCTTCAACAGCCGCTACTGTTCGTTGAGTAGCTTGCGGATTGCCAAAACCAATATCTTCATAGGCAATAACTAACAAACGTCGGCAAGCGATGACTAATTCGCCAGCTTCTAAAAGAATAGCTAAGTAATACATAGCCGCATCCACATCTGATCCTCGGATTGACTTTTGAAAAGCAGAGATGACATCATAGTGATTGTCACCATCTTTGTCATGGCTTAATCGTTTACGCTGTAAACATTCTTCAGCAATTTCTGGCGTGATTACAATCTTACCCTGATCGTTTTCAGCTGTAGAAAGAACGGCCAACTCTAATGCGTTGAGGGCTGAACGAATGTCGCCATTTGTTACAGATGAAAAATGTTCAAGGGTGTCTTTGGTAATTTCAACTGGATACTTGCCCAAGCCATGATCAACATCCTTAATCGCTCTTTGTAACCCCTCTTGAATCTCTTGACTGGATAGAGGTTTGACTTCAAAAATTTGAGTACGTGAGCGAATGGCAGGATTAATCGAAATGTAAGGATTCTCAGTAGTCGCACCTATTAAAATAATTCGTCCGTTTTCTAAATGAGGCAACAAGTAGTCTTGCTTAAGCTTGTTCAAACGGTGAATTTCATCTAATAGTAATATCAAGGTACCTGACATTTTGGCTTCAGTGACGACAACTTCTAAATCTTTTTTTGCATCAGTTGCTGCATTTAAATGACGAAAAGCATATTCCGTAGTACCAGCAATAGCAGCAGCAATCGAAGTTTTTCCGGTACCTGGTGGACCATATAGAATCATAGAAGAAAGACGTTTGGCCTCAACCATTCGACGGATAATTTTGCCAGATCCTACAAGGTGAGTTTGTCCCAAGATTTGATCAATGTGCTGCGGCCGCATGCGATAAGCTAAAGGTTGTTGCATTAGGAAACCTCCTTATAATGTGTATAGTTTACCACAAAAGGCTCTTTTTGATTAATATACGCCTTTTATTTCTATAAGTAAACACTTTCAAAATCATTAAAATACGTTATAATAGTTGTATTAGGAATGAAAAGGTGAGGCAATGATATATTTTGATTATGCAGCGACAACCCCAGTCGACCTCCGTGTTCAAGCACGAATTTCTCATGCTTTAGCAGAATCTTTTGGAAACCCTTCTGCTACATATAAGCTAGGAAAGGCAAGTAAAAATAAGTTGACCTTAGCGCGTCGACGCTTAAAAGAGTTGTTAAAATTAGATGAAAACGCTGATTTGTACTTCACTTCCGGTGCAACAGAGGCCATCAATTGGGCACTGCGATCACAAGCTGTTCGAGCACGTGATCTAGGTCTAGGTAATCATATTGTTACCACAGCAATTGAACATTCAGCAGTGGATAAGGTTCTTCTTGATTTAGAAAACAGAGGGTTTGAAGTGAGCCGAATTCAGCCGGACTCTAACCATCAATTCACACTACAGCAATTTATTGAAGCCAGTAAAGAAACGACCATCGGTTGGACAGCTATGGCAGTAAATAATGAAGTGGGTTCTCAACTTCCTATCCAAGACCTAGGTCAATATGCTAAGCAAAAGGGCTATTGGTTCCATGTTGATGCCACTCAAGCTGTTGGTTATCAACCGATTAACCCACAAAATTTCCCTTGTAGCTCTTTCAACGGGTCAGGTCATAAATTTTATGCACCAAAAGGAATTGGTTTTCTGGTCTATCAGGCTTGGAACAAAGAAATGACCTTAGATCCTTTATTATTAGGTGGTGATCAAGAATATACTAAGCGTTCAGGAACTGAAAACCTTCCTTATATTTTAGGTATGGTGGAGGCCTTGGAGTTGATGTATCAGGGGTATGAAGAACTACAAGGAAATTTTAAAGAACTAACAGCATATTTTTTTCAACGATTAGATGAAGCGAGCATTAACTATCAAAGAAATGGTGATCTTAATCATCATAATAATCGCATACACAGTATTTGGTTTAAAGGAAAATTAGCTAGCCAGTTGATTATTCAAATGGACATGCAAGACATTTATCTTTCAGCAGGATCCGCTTGTTCAGCCGGTTCAGTAAAACCCAGTCGCATTCTAACTGCTTATTACCCAGATAACCCAGCGCGTTGGCAAGAGAGTGTTCGAATTTCATTTGGTCGTTATACGACTAAAAATGAGATTGATCAATTAATTGAAGCAATTATAAAAATAAATAAATAGTAAGGAGTAGAACAATGGCATTTACACCAGAAGCAAAATTATTAGGGTTCAATCGAACTTTTGAAGTCAGTCCAGAATGTAGACCTTATACTTTAAGAGATAATGGCTTCAATGAAACACGTGGAGGTAACTACTTATACAAACGAGAATTAGATTCGACACATCGTACAGGTTTGGTTTTAAAGGTAACTGTTAATGCTGATTTAAATGGGTTAAAAATTTCAACCGTAAATTCTAACGGTTTGCAGGCGGTTAATGTGTTCAGCCTGGCCAACAACGAGATGGTAATTGAAAAAATAAATTTCATTTTCGACGGATTTGTTGACCGAAACGTTCTAGTTGAAGTAAAATAGAAAATAGTTTTGAATGTATCTAAACGGACTTTCCATTCAAGGTGAGTTCGTTTTTAATCTTTATATAAATATTAAAAGAAAGGAAGACCCAATGACTCCAACAAAAGATAAAGCACAAACGCGAGTAGTGATAGGTATGTCAGGAGGTGTCGATTCTTCGGTAGCCGCCTTATTACTAAAGGAAGAAGGCTATGACGTGGTCGGTCTGTTCATGAAGAACTGGGATGATACAGATGAAAATGGTGTTTGTACGGCTACCAAAGATTATGAAGATGTTGCCTTAGTCGCTGAACAAATTGGTATTCCCTATTATTCAGTTAATTTTGAAAAAGAATATTGGGATCGCGTTTTTGAATATTTTTTAAGTGAATATCGCAAGGGACGAACACCCAATCCGGATGTTATGTGTAATAAAGAAGTCAAATTCAAGGCCTTCTTAGATTATGCCACCGAATTAGGGGCGGATTATATTGCCATGGGTCATTATGCCCAAGCAGCAAGAGATGACAAAGGACAGGTTCATTTGTTGCGTGCATCAGATCAAAAGAAAGACCAGACTTATTTCCTTAATCAATTATCTCAACAGCAATTACAAAAAGCTTTATTCCCACTTGGACACTTGGAAAAAACACAAGTGCGTGAAATTGCTGCAGAAGCAGGCTTAGCAACCGCTAAGAAGAAAGATTCTACTGGGGTATGTTTTATTGGAGAGAGAGATTTTAACCAATTTCTATCTAATTATTTACCCAACCAACCGGGTAAAATGAAAACTTTAGATGGTGAAGTGAAAGGCGACCATATGGGATTGATGTACTATACAATTGGGCAAAGACATGGTTTAGGTATAGGCGGATCTACTGGATCGAATGGCTCCAATGAGCCTTGGTTTGTGATTGGCAAGGACATGGCTACTCAAACACTTTATGTAGGCCAAGGCTTCCACCATCCGCATCTATATGCTGATTACTTAGAAGCTTCGGATCTTTCTTTTACAGATGGTGATAAGAGTGATCGGACTTTTAGATGCACTATTAAATTTCGTTACCGTCAAGAAGATGTTCCAGCAGAAGTGATGATTTATGACCAAGGGAAAAAAGCACGAGTGGTTTTTGATGAACCAGCACGAGCCATTACGCCTGGACAAGCGGTAGTTTTCTACCAAGACCAAGAGTGTCTAGGAGGTGGCATTATTGATGCGGCCTATAAAGATAATCAAATGCGGCAATATATTTAAATGTCAGTCACCCTGAGCATTTAGGGTGATTTTTTTATGGACATATTAAGAGTCTTAGGCAAGCTTTGAATGGCAAGCTCTAGTTCTTAATAAAAAAGATTGATATAATAAGACATACAAGTGAGGTGAGAGTGGATGGAAGAATTAATAGTAGGTAGCGTGGAAAGTACCATCTTCGAAAATGACCAAAATTTTTATAAGGTCTTGCGCATTAGTGTAGATTTAGATCAAACGAGTCTCTTGGTAGACGAAGAATTGGTTATTACGGGTCAATTTACTACGATCCATTACGATACGCCCTATCAATTTTTTGGAAAATTAGTCCACCACCCACGTTTTGGACAGCAATTTTCAGTCACTCGCTACCAGCAATTGATGCCGACTTCACGCAGGGGCTTAATTGATTATTTGTCCAGCAATCGTTTCAAAGGAGTAGGTCCTAAAACAGCCACAAAAATCGTAGAGTCATTAGGGGAAACGGCAATTGATCAAATCCTTGATGATCCCAATGCTTTAGACAAAGTGAGTGGTTTAACAGCTAAAGTTGCCAATCAATTAAGGGCCAGTCTTTTAAAATTTCAAGGAACAGAACGTATTTTTATGCAGTTAATCGAATGGGGCTTTGGTCCTAATTTAGCAGATAGAATCTATAAGAAATTCCAATCGAATACACTGGAACAAATAAAAGAAAATCCCTATCAATTAGTAATAGAGATTGAAGGAATCGGATTCACTAAGGCCGATAAGTTAGCAGAACAATTAGGCATTCAACCCGACGCCGCTGAACGAATTGCTTCAGCTATTACCATGGCGGTGGCACAAATTTCTACCGATCAAGGAGATACTTATGTACCGATACCGGATTCGTTGAGAACTGCACGCGACCTCCTAGAAAAAAGTCGCCCCTTTTTGATTGAGGATGATTTATTGACCAAGGGGTTGGATCTTGCAATTATTCAAGACCAGCTGTTAGTGCTAGGAGAAGATCTTGTCATTCCCTCAATTTTCTACGCAGAGTACGGAAGTAGTAAAAAGATTCACGACTATCTGATGGCTGAACAAGTTAAGCGATTTGAAGCAGAAGAGATTGATCAAGCCATTGAGGATGTTATGGCCTTAATTAAAATTGACTATGATCAAGAGCAACAGCAGGCATTAAAATTAGCCATTCAATCCCCTCTCTCTATTATTACAGGAGGTCCAGGAACCGGAAAAACAACCTTGGTACAAGGACTCATTTATTTACATGCTATCTTACATGGCTATGATCTGGCCGATCTAAATGAGGATAATTTTGATTCTCCAATCCGTTTGGCGGCTCCGACAGGCAGGGCGGCTAAACGGATGCAAGAAACTTCTCATTTGCCAGCTTCTACCATTCACCGCTTAATTGGTTATAATCGTGAGTCGACGCTAAGAGACTTTGAACCGATGATAATTGATGGCAGCCTTTTAATTATCGACGAAATGTCAATGGTTGATGTGTGGTTAATGAATTGGTTGCTACAAGCCATTCCCTATGAAATGCAAGTAGTCTTTGTCGGGGATAAGGACCAACTGCCCTCAGTAGGACCAGGTAAAGTTTTTTCAGATATGATTGATTCGGGTTTGATTCCAACTGTTTCGCTATCCAAAATTTATCGTCAGTCCGATGATTCATCCATCGTTCATTTAGCTCACCATATACGTCAAGGCTATCTGCCAGAGGATTTTTTAGCCAAGCATAATGACCGTTCATTTATCCCTTGCTCTGCTCAGCAAGTCAGTGATGTGGTTGGACAGATTGTAGCAGCAGCAATTAAAAAAGGCTTTAATAGCCAAACGCTACAAGTCCTAGCCCCTATGTATAAGGGACCAGGCGGCATCAATCAGATCAATGACTTGATGCAAGAAATGTTGAATCCTGCTAGTTCAAAAAAACGTGAGATAAAACATTTTGACCAAGTCTACCGTATAGGAGACAAGGTTCTTCAACTGGTAAATAATACAGAAGAGGGTGTTTACAATGGGGATATTGGCAAGATAACTGCTATCTTAACGGCAAAAGAAAGTTCAAATAATGTGGAAGAAGTGATTGTTGATTTTGATGACAATGAAATCCATTATCGAAAAAATGAACTGGATCAGCTGACTCTGGCTTATTGTTGTTCCATTCATAAGGCACAAGGATCAGAATATGACTTAGTCATCTTACCATTGGTTGATCGCTATTCACGCATGTTAAGAAGGGACATCATCTATACTGCTGTGACAAGGGCGGTCAAATCCTTAGTCATGGTAGGGAACCCTCAAAGTTTTAATAAGGCGGTTTCACAAGTTCAAATAGAACGCAAAACCAAATTAGCTGAATACTTACAATTAAACTTGACTGAGCAAGCAAAGAAGCGTGAGCTGACAAAAAGCAAAAAGCAAGAGGATGATACAGCAAGTGTTACTCAAGTAGCAGAAAGCAAAATGTCAAAAGAAAGCTTTGTCTTAAATGACCAAACCATCTGGCAAGTCGATCCCATGATTGGCATGGAAGGACTCAAGCCGGAAGATTTTGTATAGTAATAAAGCTTTCTTTGTGTGATTTTAATAGTAACTAGCAAAACCTCCTAAAGAATGTTTCTTTAGGGGGTTTTGATAATTAAAACTTCAATCGCATTATCTATTGATTATAATTTCAAATAAAACAGAAAGGATGCCGACGATTATCAAGATGGCCATCAGAGAATATTGTTTTCTACTATAAGCTAAATTTATTTCCATCAGCCATGTGGCAATATACACTACTGTTGAAATAAAAAGTAAAGCTAACCCTAAGGACAATCCAATCGAAAAAAGTGGATTAGACTTAGGCAAGCCTGATAGCAAGACGGATATAATTATGATTACGCCAATCATGCCTATAATTGGAAAGATTTTCAAAATGTTTTCAATTTTTAAATCTTTCTTGTGATTATCTTTATTCATAAGTTTCACCACCTTTTATAAATATTATTTAGCTAATTTTAATTTAATAACTGGTCCTCAAGATTAATTATATAACTTGTTACAACTTCTATCTTTCTTCAATTCCTTGATTTTCTAAAGGTGTTATGGATGCCTAGGCTTTTACTAAAGAATTTATCGTACGATCACCTACTTTTCAATGAAAAACTTTCTATTAATGATTATATACTAACTGGCAAGATTTTTTTATTCAGGATTGACCTTTTTTATAAAAATTGCTATATTACTAAAGGTAGAGGACATGTCAGGTCATTCTAGAGAGATTACATTTGGTGCAAGTAATCAAGACATTGATGCTCCCTCATACGGACCATTCGAAAGATTGGCGTTTTGCTGGCGTTAACAGTCACTTAAGAAGATAACCAAGAGTTATTATAAGCAAGGTGGTACCGTGGTTAAGCGCCCTTGCATATAATGACTCTTTATTTTTATTGAAGGAGAATGCGGCATGAAACCATTAAAGAGTAAAGAAATACGTCAGATGTTTTTAGATTTTTTTGCAGAGAAAAATCATCAAATCGTTCCCTCAGCTAACCTCATTCCAATTAACGATCCAACGCTGTTATGGATTAACTCAGGGGTTGCTGCTTTGAAGAAATACATGGATGGAACTGAAGTTCCTGACAATCCCAAGATTGCCAATGTTCAAAAGTGTATTCGTACCAACGATATTGAAAACGTTGGTGTGACTGCACGACACCATACTTTATTTGAAATGCTAGGTAACTGGTCCATAGGGGATTACTTTAAAGAAGAAGCCATTCAATGGGCGTGGGAATTTTTAACTTCAGAAAAATGGTTGAATTTTGATCCCAACCGCCTATATGTTACCTATTATCCCGAAGATGAAGAAACTAAGCAGATTTGGATAGAAAAATGTGGTTTAGATGAAGATCATATTGTGGCTGTGGCTGATAATTTTTGGGATATTGGTGCCGGACCATGTGGTCCCGATTCAGAGATCTTCTACGACCGAGGGGAAAATTATCAAAACCTTTCAGCTGATGACCCTGAAATGTACCCAGGAGGAGAAAATGAACGTTACTTAGAAATTTGGAATCTAGTATTCTCACAATACAATCATATGCCAGATGGAAGCTACCAACCCTTGCCTAACAAGAACGTTGATACAGGTATGGGCTTAGAACGGATGGCCTCGGTCATGCAAGATGTTCCGACAAATTTCGAAACAGATTTATTTATGCCGATCATTGAAGCAATTGGTAGATTGACAACTGTCAATTATGGTGATGATGTAAAAACAGATACCTCTTTTAAAGTTATTGCTGATCATATCCGTGCGGTATCCTTTGCTATTGCTGATGGAGCTTTACCTTCTAATGAAGGACGCGGCTATATCTTAAGACGCTTAATCCGTCGTGCAGTTATGCATGGTCGTAAATTAGGAATTAATCATCTGTTTATTTCAGATTTAGTGCCAATTATTGTGGCTATGATGGGTGATCCTTATAAAGAGCTCATCGAAAAAGAAAACTTTGTTAAAGAAGTACTTTTAAAAGAAGAACAACGTTTCCATGAAACAATTGAAGAAGGCGAAGTCCAACTTCATCAAGTGATCAATGCGGTTCGTCAAGCAGGCCAAACGGTTATTAATGGAGACAGGGCTTTTCATTTATATGACACCTTCGGTTTCCCACTTGAATTGACGCAAGAAATGGCTGATGAAGAAGGGCTAACAGTAGACATTGAAGGTTTTGAGACAGCCATGGAAGAACAAAGAGAAAGAGCCCGTGCCGCACGTACAGATGAAGGATCGATGGCGATCCAATCGACAACTCTACAAGCTATTGACTATGAGTTTGATTTTGTGGGTTATGAACAATTAAGTTCAGATGCGACATTGAAATATATTGTCGTCGATGACCAAGAAGTGGACCAATTACCAGCTAATAGTGAAGGGATTGTATTCTTTAACCGCTCACCTTTTTATGCCGAAATGGGGGGACAAGTAGCCGATTTAGGAGGGATTTTTGATGGCGATCAAATGCTGGCAGAGGTCCTAGATGTTCAAAAGAGTCCTCATGGTCAATTTATGCATAAGGTGAAAACATTGGAAATGCCGTTAAATCGTGAACAGTCTTATACTTTGACAGTTGACCGTCAAGCCAGAATGAGGACCAATCAAAACCATACAGCTACTCACTTATTACATAAGGCCTTAAAAGAAGTTTTAGGGGACCACGCTAATCAAAAAGGATCGTATGTGGGGCCAGATCGCTTACGTTTTGACTTTTCACATTTTGGTAAAATGTCAGCCGAAGAACTTAAACAAGTGGAATCCTATGTAAACTTTATGGTTGAAAATGCTATTAATGTTGACATAAGTGAAATGCCAATTGATGAAGCAAAAGCAATGGGAGCCATGGCACTCTTTGGTGAAAAATATGGGTCAATTGTTCGCGTAGTTAATGTAGGCAATGAATCCATCGAATTGTGTGGAGGAACTCACGTTAACAATACTAATGAGATTGGAACCTTTAAATTAATGGCTGAAAGTGGTATAGGAGCAGGATTGCGCCGCATTGAAGCCTTAACAGGTCAAGCAGCTATCGCCAACTATCAAAAGAACGAATCGCTACTAAAAGAAGTTCAAAATCAATTGAAAGTTAGCCAAAGTGATCAACTGCTAAGCAAGATTGAACAGTTACAACAGGATCTTAAAGTACAGCAATCTGAAATCGACTCCTTGACTGCACGCTTAATGCAGGAAGCTTCAGATGAAATCTTTGATGATGTTCAAACAGTTAAAGACATTAGCTTTATTGCAGCCAGCGTAGACAATCAAAATATGGATTCTTTAAGATCTTTAGGCGATACATGGCGAGAAAAAGCTGCTTCTAATATCCTTGTTTTAGCCACTTCTCATGAGGGAAAAGCTAATCTGTTAGTTTTAGTCGATCAAGAAACAGTGGCTAAGGGCATTAATGCGGGAGATTTAATAAAACCATTAGCAAAACATATTAAAGGTGGTGGAGGAGGTCGTTTGACTATGGCGCAAGCAGGGGGTAAAAATCCAGCGGCTATTCCTCAGTTATTAGAAGCAGTGCCGCAAGAGATTGAGAATAGACTGATCTAGCCTGAAACACAATTTTAATAGTGAAAAAGCTATAAATAAAGCACAATAAGAGCCTTTTTATAGGGATTTATGGTAAACTGGAGATAATAGCTAACAAATCAACTAGGGATGTATTAAGTTGATGAGATTAAGAAAGGTTCGGTGAATACATCTATGCAATCATTAGATGAAACAATACTCTTTAAGTTAGATGATTTAAACCAACATACAGTTCGCGAGAGCTTAGAGATTGTCTATCGCGCATTGGAGGAGAAGGGGTATGATCCAGTCAATCAAATTGTGGGCTATCTCTTATCAGGTGACCCGGCTTATATTCCACGTCACAATGATGCGCGTAACCTCATTCGTCGTCATGAACGCGATGAAATTGTCGAAAAATTAGTCAAGTATTATCTAACTAAGAAGGAGTCTTAGTTCATGCCAATTGGAAATCGCAGCATGGGCTTAGATGTGGGTTCTAAAACGGTAGGGGTTGCTATTAGTGACTTAATGGGTTGGACAGCCCAAGGAATCGAAACTATACCGATTGATGAAGAATCGGATAACTTTGGTTATCAACGTCTTCAAGAACTCATCGAAGAGTATAAAGTAGATAAAGTCATTATTGGCTTACCAAAAAATATGAACAATACATTAGGACCAAGAGCAGAGGCTTCCCAAAAATTTGGTGAAAAACTGCATAAAATTGTCCCAGACTGTCAAATTATTTATCAAGATGAGCGATTGACTACTTCTCAAGCAGAACGGATGCTGATTGAAGAAGGGAATGTCTCACGTAAAAAACGCAAAAAAGTAATTGATAAATTAGCGGCAGTGATGATTTTACAAAATTACTTAGATTATAAGAAATAGGGGTGTTAAGATGGTAGAAGAACATAATCATGAACACGCAGAAAAAGAAATTGACTACATTACTGTTGTCGATGAAGAAGGCAATGAATCGTTATATGAAATTCTATTCACCTTTGATTCACAAGACTATAATAAATCCTATGTCCTTATTTATCCAGCTGGAGCAAATGAAGAAGAAGAAGTAGAAATTCAAGCTTACTCCTATAAAGAAAATCCAGATGGGACTTCTGGTGATTTACAAGCGATCGAAACTGAAGAAGAATGGAACATGATTGACGAAGTATTAAATACATTTTTGGCAGATGAAGAAGAATAGTTAAGAAAGCTAAGCTCTTTCCGATTGATGAAATCGGCAGGAGCTTTTTCTCTTATAAAATCATGAAGCTTGAAACATTAATTTAATCATTCATTAATTAGGTCAGGATAGTTATTTACTGTGTTATTTGCTATAATGCTTACAACATTAGGCTATTAGGAGGAAGTATGAAGATAGATTGGAATAGAATACAAGAAGATGCAAAAGTAAATGAAACCATGCATGTTAAAGAATTACTTTGGACCAATCGAGTAATTAAAATCATTCTTTGGATATTTTTGATTATTATCGTAGTAGGCACCTTATTCATTTATTGGAAACTGGATAAAGATTTAGGGCCGGTGGATGCCAATAGTTCTGAGGCAATCGAAGTGACGATTCCCATCGGGTCGACTTCTAGTGATATTGCACAAATTTTAGAAGATGAAAAACTGGTTAACAATAGTCAAATTTTTAATTTGTTTATGAAATTTAAAGGAGCTAGTGACTTTCAAGCAGGCTATTATCAATTAAAGCCTAATATGAATGCAGAAGAGTTGATTGCAACTTTAAAGGAAGGTGGCGAACCAATCCAAGAAGATATTGATACCACACTGACTGTTGTGGAAGGCATGCAAATAACTGATATTGCACAAGTAGTGGCTGAACAAACACCAATTGAAGCTGATACTTTTATTGATCGCGTTCAAAGTGAAGAGCTGTTTGAAGACTTGTTAAGGCGTTTTCCAAGCTTGATTCAACCACTATCTGAGATTGAAGGCTTAAAATATCGTTTAGAAGGTTATCTTTTCCCAGCTACTTATGATTATATTGCTGGCATGACGGCTGATGATTTAATCATTAATATGGTTGGAAAAGCTAATATTGAATTTCAGAAATTGCAAGAAGACCTTAGCAATACTTGGTTAAACTATCACCAGTTGTTGAGTCTGGCTTCGGTTGTTGAACGAGAAGCATCGACTGATGAAGATCGCGCCTTAGTTGCAGGAGTTTTCTTCAACCGTCTAAACATTGAAATGGCTCTACAAAGTGATATTACGGTTATTTATGCACTTGGCAAGCATAAAGAGCTGGTTACTTATGAAGATTTAGAAGTAGATTCGCCTTATAATACGTATCAACATAGCGGGTTGCCAGTAGGACCGATTAATAGTCCTTCTCTATCATCGATTATGGCGACTATATATCCAACTTATTCAGATAACTATTACTTTGTCGCAGATATGAATACAGGCAAAATCTATTATTCTGCAACAGAAGCTGAGCATAGTGCCTTAGTAGAACAATACGTTCAACCATTCTTTGATGAAGCAAAAAAAGAAGCGAGTCAAGAAAATGCAGAATTAGAAGAAGAATAGCAAGAACAACAAATGAAACTTTTAACAAGCATTTGAATACTAAAAAAGAAATAATATGAAATGGCTTGCATTCAGCTAATTTATATGTTATTTTCTTAAGTATAGTTTTGAGCAAGTTCAATAGAAAGCAAGTAATCACCTCTTATTGGGTGGTTGCTTTCTTTATGTATTTGTCAATTAAGGGAGTGAAGTAATGGGGGATAGACCCATCATCATCGGTGTCACTGGTGGATCAGGTTCTGGTAAATCAAGTGTTAGCAAGCGAATATTAGAACAGTTTACTGAGATGTCCGTTTTGGTCTTAGCACAAGATAATTATTATAAAGACCAAAGCCATCTGACATTTGAGGAAAGATTAAAGACGAATTACGACCATCCCTTTGCTTTTGACAATGATTTATTTTTTGAACATATCCAAGCTTTTATAAGAGGTGAAACAATTGAAGTCCCTATTTATGATTTTGTGAACTACACGCGTTCACTTGAAACACGTAGAGAAGCTTCACGTGACGTGCTAATCTTAGAAGGGATTTTAATTTTTGAAGATAAAATGATTCGTGACTTATGTGATATTAAAATATATGTCGATACGGAAGATGATATTCGCCTTTCTAGAAGAATTAAACGCGATGTCATTAAAAGAGGACGTTCTGTAGAATCTGTTCTTGAACAGTACGAAACAGTTGTCAAGCCGATGCATCATCAATTTACTGAGCCAACTAAACGCTATGCAGATATTATTGTCCCGGAAGGCGGCCATAATCATGTGGCCATAGATTTATTAGTTACTAAAATTAACACAATTATTAATTAATTTGAAGGAGTATTAACAGATGGCAGATAAAACATATCCAATGACCCTAGAAGGTAAGAAAAAAATTGAAGCTGAATTAGAAGATTTAAAAGTAAATAAACGAGCTGAAATTATTGAACGCATTAAAGTAGCCCGGTCTTTTGGTGATCTTTCTGAAAACTCAGAATATGAATCAGCAAAAGATGAACAAGCTTTCGTTGAAGGACGTATTTCAACATTAGAAAATATGATGCGCTTTGCTGAAATTATTGATGATAAAAATGTTGCGGCTAATGAAGTAACATTGGGTCGTACCGTGACTTTTAACGAATTGCCTGATGGTCCTGAAGAAGCATATACCATTGTTGGCTCTGCTGAAGCAGACCCAATGGAATATAAGATTTCTAACGATTCGCCAATGGCCAAAGCTCTATTAGGCCATAAAGTGGGTGATAAAGTAACTATTGAAACACCGGGCGGCTCATTTGATGTGGAAATTACTAAGGTGGCTAAGGCATAATTTATCCAACAGTTAGACTCCTTTTGGGGGTCTTTTTTTATGCCTTTTTCTAGGATTTGTTTGCTATAATAGATGGAAGATAAGCAAAGTATTATCTTTTTTCAGTTTATCTTTTATGCAATAATAGCAATGACTTAACAGAAGGGAGGTATTCCAATGAAAGACTTCTTTCGCAAACGTATTTTTCTCACGATGATTCTTTGTATCTTTTTAATTATATTAGAATTACTTACAGATTGGCATTTTCTTGGAATGTTTGCAGGAGGATTTTTGCTCATCAGTTTGAGCCTTTATATAGAGCGCTATTGGTTGAACCGATTGATTTTAGGATTGGGTTTGATTTTGGTTATTATGACGATTGTTTTAACCAAATCATTCTGGCTATTTCTTTTAACCATCTTTTTCGCTTTAATTGTCTTTAAAAAAGAGCATATCCATGAAATGGGTAATCTTTCGGAGAGTGTTTTACATCCAGCCCCTAAAGAGTCTGAGAGTTATTACGGGATTAAACTGCTTCAACCACAAGACCAGCAGCGAACAATCTTAGAATATCGCTCTCTTTTTGATATGCGAGAAGAAGGAACCAAGACTTCATATGAGTGGGATGATATTAATCTTGTATATTTTGGTGGAAATTCTATTATTGATTTAGGGAATACCCTCATTCCAGCAGGTGAGCATACGGTAGTCATTCGAAAAATGTTTGGCCGTGTCCGTTTAATCATTCCGAGGGATATTGGCTTGAAACTGAATATATCTTTAATTAGTGGCAATGTTTTATTTGAATCTCAAGACTATGTATTAACATTGGAAAACTTTAAATGGCGTAGTCCCGATTATCAACAAGCTAACCGCAAATTAAATGTTATTATTTCAAGCTTTATAGGAGATGTTGAGGTGATTATTTTATGAATTTACGGTTATGGATTCGTATCTTACTCAATCAATTAATTATTACATTGCTGATCTGTTTTTTTGTGGTTGGTCTTTGTGCATGGCAACTACCAGCTTTTAATATTGAAGACCTTTTTATAATTAAGATCTGGGACGTTCGATTATTTATCTGGGTAGTAGCCATTATTATTGCCTTCTCAGTCATCTATAGTTTATATCTTACCTTTTCACTAAATGATTCTTATGAACTGATTCGAGCAAAAATCAATTGGTTATTGTTAGGCAAATATCACCATCCGATCTTCAATAAAACCAACCGTAAATCCAGTCTCTATACACAAGATTATAGCTTGGCCCAAGATATTAACCGCCTGCGCAATCGCTTGGTTGATTTGACTGAAGACTTACAAGAATTTACAGCTGCTCCGGTCTTTGTCGGTGAAGAGACTAAGGAAGAAATTATCGAACATGAGCGTAGTCGCATAGCACGTGAACTTCATGATTCGGTATCCCAACAATTATTTGCTGCTATGATGATGTTGTCAGCTATTACTGAATCCTATCCTGAAGAGGAAAACCCTAAATTAAGTGCTAAGCTTGAAAAAATTGAATCGGTCATTGGAAATGCTCAAACTGAAATGCGAGCCTTGCTCTTACATTTACGACCGGTTGACTTACAAGGAAAATCACTGCAACAAGGAATTAATAATTTGCTATTAGAACTACAAGCCAAAATACCTCTAGAACTGACTTGGGAATTAGATGATCCTAGACTAGAAACGGGAATCGAAGACCATCTCTTTCGGATTATTCAAGAAGCGGTGTCGAATACTATGCGGCATGCTCGAGCAAATAAATTAGATGTTTATCTAAGAGAAACAATGGATATGATAAATATTCGCATTGTTGATGATGGACGTGGCTTTGATCCTGTTCAATCGAAAAAGTCAGGCTCTTATGGTTTAACCAATATCCAAGAAAGAGTGAAGGGGATGGGAGGGGCGGTTTCGATAATTTCTTCTCCAGGGCAGGGAACGGTTGTCGATATTAAGTTGCCTTATAAACTTAAAAAATAAAATTATAAAATAAAGGAGTCAGTGTATGATAAAAGTATTATTAGTTGATGACCACGAAATGGTCAGGCTAGGTGTTTCGTCTTATCTAAGTATTCAAGAAGATATGGAAGTGGTGGGAGAAGCTAATAATGGCTTAGTAGGTTATCATCGTGCCCTGGATTTACGACCGGATGTTATTTTGATGGACTTAGTCATGGATACCATGGACGGAATTGAAGCTACGCAAAAAATTATGCAAGAGTGGCCCGAAGCTAAAATTATTATCGTGACATCTTTCTTAGATGACGAAAAAGTATATCCAGCTATTGAAGCAGGAGCTCAATCATATATCCTAAAAACTTCATCAGCTAAAGAAATCGCCGAGGCTATTCGCTCAACCTACCAAGGTAAGAGCGTGATGCAGGATGAAGTTACGCAAAAGATGCTAAATCGCGAAACCGAAGAAAGGCAAGTCCATCTGCATGATGATTTGACCAATCGTGAGCGTGAAGTCTTAGGATTGATTGCTAGAGGGTATTCCAATCAAGCGATTGCAGAAGAGTTGTTTATCACTTTAAAGACGGTAAAAACCCACGTTTCTAATATCCTATCAAAATTAGAAGTGGATGATCGCACACAAGCGACAATATATGCTTTCCAACATAATTTGGTGGATTAAGCAAAAAACTCGCTCAGATAAAAAAATTGCTATATGATAGATTCAGTTTATAGAGGAGGGAGTTGTTGCATTTGATTGCAACAAAGCATATGAAACTAACAGTAACAAATAAAGCAGCAGATTGGTTTAAGGAAGAAATAGGATTTAGCCAAGGTGCTGGTGTTCGCTTTAAAACAAAAATTTATGGATCGAGCCCTTTTGACAATGGTTTTGGGATTGCCATTGATTCTGTTCAGCCAGAAGACCCTTTAGTCACTTATCAAGCGCCCAATGGGGTCCTCTTCTTTATTGAACAAGATGACGAATGGTTTTTTGATGAATATGATTTAGAGGTAACTCTTGATGAAAGACTCTGTGAACCCACTTACAATTACATTAAGAATGGTCATTCCATTCATTAAATGAGGAGGATGTTTGTGTCAGCATTACAAAATCAAAACGCTATGAAAACTAAACGCTTAGTTATTTTAAGTATCTTCATGGCTATTATCCTATTACAAACTTGGGTACCTTTTCTAGGCTATATAGCCATACCCCCATTAAATATTACTATTATTCATGTAACGGTAATTGTAGCGACCTTATGGTTAGGCACTAAAGATGGTTTTATTATCGGAGCATTTTGGGGCTTGAACTCCTTGATTCGTGCTTATGTTATGCCAACATCGCCCATGTATGTTTATGTCTTTTCTTCACCATTAGTCTCACTTTTACCACGGATGATTATGCCTTTGATTGTTGGATGGTTTGCCCACCAAGCTCAAGATAAAATTCAAGATCGCTTGCGCTATATGATAGCAGGGGCCTTAGGTTCAATCTTAAATACAGTTTTCGTCTTAGGGGCAATTGGCCTCTTTAAACAGGCAGAGTATTCACAAATTAGTGGAGCCAATCTCGATAGCTTATGGCAGGTGCTCGGAGGTATTGTGTTAGTGAATGGTGTACCTGAGATGATCTTTTCAATTTTAGTGACGCCAATTTTACTGAATGCCGTCAAAAAATTACCTCAAACTCTTTAAGTAGGAAGTCCAAGATAATTCGTCTAAAAGCTGACTGACCTTCTTTGACATTTCCTCATGGAGATGCTAGTATGTATTTATACCTTTAATTGGGGGTGTCATGGTTTCGACAGGTGTTGTTCGAACCTTGGATGCGTCAGGTAGGCAGCGACTATCTCACCAACGCTACAGTTAAATATAACTGCAAACAATAATAACAATTTAGCTTTAGCTGCCTAAAAACAGCTGGCTAAGATCAGCCTAGCATCGCCCATGTGTTAGTTCCTGGTCTCAAATTAGTGGGATACGCTAAGTCTTTCCGTCTGTAAGCCTTAGAAGAGATAAGCAGACTCGCAAACACAAATGCCTGTTGGTCGGCTATGTGGGAGCTAAATAATAATAGACGCAACTATTGACGTAGATTCTTTGGTGGCGAGACATTTGGACAGGGGTTCGACTCCCCTCATCTCCATTGTTTTTTAATAAGAATATAGATTTATCAGTATTTTAAGACATAAGTAGTTGAACTTAAATAAAGTTATGGTTCGAAATGCTTAATAGGTCTTATATTGAGATAAAATAAATCTATATTCTTTTTTGTATGGTAGTAAATATAGGGCAGTGTCAAATAAATTGTGTAAGCTAATGTAAGATTAAGTAAAAATCTTCTAACTAGATAATATTATAGGCATTATACGTCATCCCCTATAGGGGATGAATTTTTTTGCTTTGACCTTTTCCTTGTATTTCATCTAGCATTTTATTTAGTTCCTATTGTGCTTGACCAAATCCCTTATGGATTCTAGAAGAAAACTTCGTATTGAATTTTGAAACATAGGTATATAGATACTTTTCTAAAGATCTCTCATGGGAAATTGTTCCTTAACCATTGCAGCCTTTGACTTCCGATTTTTCGTAATTAAGAAAGACTGTCCTTTCGCATACAGGTAATAAGTTAATCGCTTCTTCTAAATTTTGACGAAATAGGTCTTGAACAGATTTATCTTCTGCTAGTGCTGTGAATAATTTTGTGCTAACGACTTCCATAAGGGACCTCCTGTGTGATTGCTTATTTGATTTTACAATCTTACATAAGAGAGGTCTCTTTTTCTACAAAGATTCGGAGCTTACACAAAATAATTTACGGTCTGAAGAAAAGCGTAATTATCTATATTAGAAGGTTATTATATTGTGGGATCTCTCCCTTTTAATAACTTCTTTTTTCTTAATCATAGTAGCTTTAAAATAAGCATATTTGACACTAAAAGCTGGTTGAATTAAACTTAAACTAATTAATCGGTCAGTCGACCGAACGGGAAATGGGTGGATAAATGACAAAAATATCTATTAATGATGGGAACTCTAATCAAGATATGCGATCTTATATACTTGAGATTGCATCAGTTTTAATTAGTGAATTAGGCATTGAAGAAACAACTTTGCGTAAAATTGCTGAAGCAGCGGGTATTAGTAAAGGAACGCTTTATTATTATTATCCTGCCAAACAAGCGATCATTTATGAATTGGCAGAAAAAAATTTAGAAATGATGACAGAAGACTTACTTTTATTCATTGAAGAGTCTGATGAGGAGATTGATGCAGAAGAAATATTGAAGACTTTATTTAATAAAATTATCTATGCGGATACTAGAGGCTCCTTACATCTTTATCTTTTAAGCGATGCGATTACTAATAATCAATCCTTGGCTAAAAAGTTTGAAACACGCTATCAGTCCTGGCGAGAGACCATTCGAAAAAGTTTAATAAAAGGATTAAAGCGACAGGGAAGAGATTATCACGCCCTCTCTTATCTTATTTTAGCTTTGTTAGATGGCTTAATTATTCAACAGAAATTTGCTACGGAAGAAATACCTGTGAATCAGATTGTTAAATTGCTTATTTAATTAAGCAAAACTTATAAAAGGCGGTTGCATGTTATGAAAAAATTAATGGTAGAAATTGGTTTAAAATTTTTAGTAAGAGGATTAATAGCTGCTGCTAAAGTAGAGCCTGCAATTCAGAAAGAGTTAGGACACTATGCGGATGGTTTCTTGTTTGAATTGACAGTTTTAAACACTAGTACAAAAGTATTCTTTGAAAAAAGAAATGATGGCTTTAATTATTTAGGAAAGCATGTGGATGCCCCAGCTGATCTGTCGATTATTTTTAAAAGTTATCGGGCTGCACAAATGTTAATTCTTGGTCAAATAGGTCTGCACCAGGGCTATGCTCAACATCGTTTTATTGTTAAAGGTGATTTCCTAAAAGCTATGCCTCTCGTTCGAATTTTATATTATGTAGAAGCTTATCTTTTCCCAAATTTTATTAGCAAAAATATTTTAAAAGAACAACCAGTGCTTTCAGCCAGCAAAGGCAAAGCCTACTTTCATTTAGTGTTTTAAGGAGGATTAGTATGAAAATACCAGAATATTATGAATTTATGAATTCAGTCAAGATTTTATCTGGCAAAGGCGCTTTAGAAAACATCCCATTTGAATTATTGAATTTAGAGGCCCAGAGGCCTTTGATTTTAACAGATGAGTCATTGATAAAGCATGGACAAGTGCAAATTATTACAGAGGCTTTAGAAGATGCCAACATTGAAATCGCTGCCATCTTCAAAGAGATTCCACAAGACTCATCATTAAATGTGGTCCAGGAAATCAGTGACGTCTATCAAACACATCAATGTGATAGTATCATCGCAATTGGCGGTGGATCAGTCATTGATACTGCTAAAGGAGTAAATGTTTTAGTTTCTAAAAAAGTCAAAGACTTAAATGAACTCATGGGGTTAGAGCTAGTCGGTGGTAAGTTAAATCCTTTGATAGTCGTGCCAAGTACTGCAGGCACAGGCTCGGAGGCAACCTTAGTCTCAGTGATTGCGGACACGAGCCGTAAGGTAAAGTTGGAGTTTATTTCATACAGTCTTTTACCAGATGTGGCTGTTTTAGATTATCGAATGACAGCGTCACTTCCAGCGAAAATAACTGCATCAACTGGAATCGATGCCTTAACACACAGTATTGAGGCCTTAACGGGTTGTCAAAAAAATCCACTTAGCTCTGCTTATGCCTTAGCTGCCATAGAATTAATTGGGAAGCACCTTAAAGAAGCGGTCCAAAATGGTAAAAATAAAGAAGCTCGCATAGCCATGGCGAATGCGTCCTTAATGGCAGGTATATCCTTTTCTAACTCAATGGTAGGCATTGTTCATGCGATAGGCCACGCTTGTGGATCAATCAGTAAAATTGCCCATGGAGATGCGATGGCGATTTTACTTCCATATGCTATGGAAATGAATTTAAAGCATTCACAATCTTGTAAAGAGGAGTATGCTAGAATTTTATTGGCTTTCTCTGGACCAGAAGTATACAGCCAGACACCCAAAGATCAAAGAGCCGCTCGTACAATAAATGCTATCAGAGATTTACTTAATGAATTGCATAAAATAGCGGGTTTACCGACCCGTTTGCGAGATGTCGATGTTAAAAAAGAGGATTTTAAACAGATTGCCAAGACAGCCATGAATGATGGGGCTACAATTGTGAACCCAGTTCAAGTTACTACTGAACGGATTATGGATATTTTAGAAGCAGCTTATTAAGAAGGAGCATGATAAAAATGGAAGAGACAAGTGGTGTATTAGAAAAACAAAAAGAATATTTTGCAAGTGGAGAGACCAAAGCAATTGATTTTCGAATTGCTAAGCTGAAAAAATTGTATCAAGCGATTGAAGACTATGAGCTTGAAATATTAGAAGCCTTAAGAAGTGATTTAAATAAAGCAGGATTTGAAGGCTATGTTAGTGAGATTGGATTGGTTTTAGAAGAGATCACTTATATGTTAAAAAACATGAAGAGATTACTCAAACCTAAGCGTGTACGAACACCAATCTCTCAGTTTCCATCAGTCAGTCGTGTCTATAAAGAGCCTTATGGGCAGGTGTTGATTATTGCCCCTTGGAATTATCCATTTTTGCTGACTTTATCGCCACTTGTTGGTGCCTTAGCGGCCGGAAATACTGCTGTTATCAAACCCTCTGAATTTGCACCGGCTACGTCTGCTATTATTAAAAAAATGATTGCAGATACCTTTGATCCGGCTTATGTGACGGTGGTGGAAGGGGCTGTTGAAGTTAATCAGTCTTTGTTAAGTAAAGATTTTGACTTAATTTTTTTCACAGGAAGTAAACAGGTGGGGAAAATTGTAATGGAAAAAGCAGCTCAGCATTTGACGCCAGTCGTCTTAGAATTAGGTGGGAAAAGTCCAGCCATTGTTGACAAATCAGCCGATATAAAAATAGCTGCTAAGCGAATTGCTTGGGGCAAAGCTTTAAATGCAGGACAAACCTGTGTGGCTCCAGATTATTTACTTGTTCAAGAAGATGTGAAAGAAAAACTAACAGAGGAATTAATGAAGACTCTGGAAGGTTTTTTTGGTAAGCACGCAGAAACCAATCCTGAATATCCCAAAATAATCAGTGATAGGCATTATCAGCGATTACTTAATCTGCTAGAGACAGGCAAAGTGATTTACGGGGGTCAAAAAAATGATGAAACACACCAAATAAATATCACATTAATGGAGGATGTTTCTTGGAAAGATCCAATTATGCAAGAAGAGATATTTGGTCCGATATTACCCATAATCACCTATAAGACTATAGATGAAGCGATGGATCATATTAAGGCACGTCCAAAGCCTTTAGCTTTGTATTTATTTACAAAAGAGAAAGATATTGAGCGAAAGGTTTTAACGGAGGTTTCCTTCGGAGGGGGAGCAATAAATGAGACAGTAACCCACCTAGCGACTCCTTATATGGGCTTTGGTGGAGTGGGAGAAAGCGGAATGGGCAGCTATAATGGCAAAAACAGCATTGACACCTTTTCTCATAGTAAAAGCATCTTGAAAAAAAGTAATTGGCTTGATCTTCCTTTCCGTTATCCACCTTATAAGACAAGTATAAAATGGATCAAAAAGATTATGAAATGAGATATTTTTTTAGCTAGCAATAAGCAGTTGACTAGCAAGTAAATGTTCAGCATACTTTAAGTTTTGTTTAAAGAGAAACTAGTATAAGAAATCGATAAAATTAATAATATAAAAATCTTTATAGGAGAGATGCCCCCCAAAGATAGAGCTATCAAACTCACTTTTGGGGGTTATATTAGAGTAGCTGATTATTTTAATAGCAATAAATTAAATGCAAGTAGCCTTTTAAGGAAGTATAAAGACCTAGCATTGAATGGGCTCACTAAAAAAACTATAGCTCTTCATGAGTGGAACCTAAGACTAAAACAGCTCGATCAGGACAGTGTTTTTATTTGCTAACTTAAAATAGATGTTGACTAAGTAAAGTATAAACTAATAGCTATGACAAAGTTTTTTAACTTCTAGAAGATTGCCTAAAGATTTAGCTTATGGAAATCACTATTTTTATTTAAGGAAGAATTTGTTTTATGGTTTGATAGCCTATGAAAAGTTTTGTAAACTTTGCTATGCTTGTAATAATACGAAAAAAATAGTTACGAAATTGACGGAGGATTTATAGTGGAAAATTTTACTGCAATCTGGAATATCTATGAAAGCTCTTTTCCTGAAGATGAAAAAAGAAGTTTAAACTTACAATTAGAAATATTGAAAAATCCTAATTATCAAATGAAAGCCTTAAAAGATGACGGTAGAGTAGTAGGTTTTATATCTTTTTGGGATATTGGAGAATATGTATTTATTGAACATTTTGCCATAGATGACAGTTTCCGAGGTAGAAATTATGGCAGTAAATTTTTGAATACTTTCTTAAATGAAGCTGATAAAAAAATAGTCTTAGAGGTAGAAAAGCCTGAAGACAATATCACTAAACGAAGAATAAATTTTTATCAGCGTTTAGATTTTAAGTTGAATGCTTATGACTACACGCAACCTCCATTAGAAGAAGGGAAAAATGCGATTCCGCTTTTATTGATGACTTATCCAGAAGCAATGGATCAAGAGCAATTCAATAAGGTTAAAGAAGCTTTGTATCGGGTCGTTTATTCGAATGAGATTAAGTAATCCGGTAAGATGCTAGCAAAATCGAGAAAGTTTACTAATTACAAGGCTGCTTAAAGTGGATAAGAATTTTAGACCCTTACACTCCCTATGCTAAAATAGTATAAAATGTTAGGAGATTATTATGAATCAATCAATGGAAGAATGGATAAAAGCTTTGGATATGGAAGCTCATCCGGAAGGTGGCTATTATTGCGAAGTTGAAAGATCACAAGACAAACTAAAAATAAATGGGAAAGAACGTTCTCTGTTCACTAGTATCTATTTTCTATTGGAAAAAGAAAACCCCTCACATTTTCATCGTTTAACTGCTGATGAAATATGGTACTATCATTACGGACAGCCATTGACCGTGCATATGATTTCTCCAGATGGCGATTATACAAATGTTACTTTAGGACTAGCTGTTGCGCAAGGTCAAGTACTACAATATCGTGTTCCTAAAGGGACAATCTTTGGCTCAACCGTTGAAGATGGGTTTTCGCCCGTATCGTGTATGGTTTCACCAGGATTTGAGTTTGAGGATTTTGAGTTGTTTCGTTACCATGAACTGATCGAACAGTACCCAGAGTATGAAGAAATGATCCAATTATTGAGTAAATAATGAAAGGGGGAGAAACTTAGCGTTTCTTCCCCTTTTTTAATACCATTCTTTTTTATTTGAATTAGCTTTTTGAAATAAAAATTAGGCTTTCTATCTTTTGAGTACTTTCAAAAATTAGAGTTACATGACGGATTCTTGGTATCATTTCACGGGTGATAGTTTTATGTATAGAATAATTTTCGTATAATTATTTTTAAGAAAAGAGGAAAGGAGTTCGTATTTTATCACAGGCTCCTTCTTAGCTAAAAACAACTTCCAAGAAATGCTGATATACTGAAGAGTTATACTATATCTTAATAAGTATAAGGACTTGTTACTCAAAGTAACACTAAAGTTCTTGATAGTATATTTGATAATGCGAGTTTTTATGATTGACTATAACTATAAAAGATCAATAGGAGTGATAAGATGCAACTAGGCGATAAAATAAAAGAATTACGATGTTAAACGTAAATGATAATGTCTCAAGAGAACACAAATCAAAATGTCCCACTAT
>NZ_JBNUPJ010000021.1:0-26998 GCF_050409485.1 Facklamia sp. P12945 | reverse complement strand
AGCCCTCTAAATCACCATAGGTTGGTGATTTAAAGGACTTTGTCTACAGTCTGAATCAAGTCAAGAAGTCTTGACTTGATTTTTTATTATGAATGACTAGAATTTTATGATTAAACAACTTCTTCTAGTTTTCTTTTAATATACAATTTCTTTCTGCTATAATTAAAAGGTATTTATGCTACTGAAAGGAAACAACCATGAATTTAGATAATATGAAGATCCCTAACCATGTTGCAATTATTATGGATGGTAACGGTCGCTGGGCTAAAAAGCGTTTTTTACCTCGAGTAATGGGGCATAAAAAGGGAGTCGAGACCATCAAAAAAATTACTATTCGTGCACATCAACTTAAAATCAAGGTATTAACGGTTTATGCTTTTTCTACAGAGAATTGGTCGCGTCCCAAGGATGAAGTGGATTACTTAATGTCTTTGCCAAAAGACTTTTTTGAATCCTTCATGCCTCAATTAATGGAAAATAATGTTAAAGTTACCTATATTGGTAATGCTAATCGTTTACCTGAAGAAACTAAGAAAATCTTAGATCGAGCAGTAGAAAAAACGCAGGATAATAGTGGATTGATTTTAAACATTGCTTTAAATTATGGTGGACGTCAAGAGATAGTCCAAGCCATTCAAAGTATTAGTCAGGCAGTTTTAAAAAATGAAATAAAGCCAGAAGAAATTACCGAAGAATTAGTTGATCAGTCTCTAATGACTCAAGATCTTGCTTCATACTCAAATCCAGACTTGATGATTCGAACTTCTGGTGAATTAAGACTCAGCAATTTCTTATTATGGCAATTAGCCTATAGTGAATTCTATTTTACAAAGGTCTTATGGCCTGATTTTTCAACTGAAGACTTTGATCAAGCGATTGCAGCTTATAGTGAAAGACAGAGAAGATTCGGTAAAATCTCTTAAATGTTAGAAAGGAGTAGGGATCAAAATGAAACAAAGAATCATTACAGCAATTATTGGGATCTCTATTTATCTACCATTTGTCATCTTGGGTGGGAAATGGTTTAGCTATTGTATAATGTTGTTGGGTGCAATAGCCTTGTACGAAATGGCTGAGATGAAAAAAATCGATTATTTAAATGAAATAGGCTTAATATCAACTTTAGCCTTAGCCTCGGTCCTCTTACCAGAGAAATATTTTGGTCCTATTTTTTCTGAGGCAGACCCCTTGATGATTTTTTATTTAGCAGGAATGTTATTGTTGATTTTGACGGTTTATAATTATCAACGTTTTAATTTTGTAGATGCATCCACTTTAATTTTTGCTTCGCTTTATATAGGTTTTGGCTTTCGTTATTTAATAATGATTAGAGACCTTGGTTTAACGACTATTCTATATGTTCTTTTGGTGATTTGGTCAACGGATACTGGAGCTTATTTAATAGGTAGAAAGTATGGGAAGAATAAGCTGGCTCCCAGAATAAGTCCTAACAAAACAGTAGAAGGAGCTTTGGGTGGCGTAGCAACCGCTTTTGTAGTCGCTAGTATTTACAGTCTCTTTTTTACGGTTGAAATAAAAAATCCACAATATCTTGGCTTTTTAACCATTCTTATCTCTATAGCTGGTCAGTTCGGTGATTTAGTAGAATCCGCCTATAAGAGAGACTTTGGTGTGAAGGATTCGGGCAAATTACTTCCAGGACATGGGGGAGTATTGGATCGTTTTGATTCAACAATATTTGCCAGCATCATGTTTGTTGTATGGAATAACTTTTTAGGTGTTTAATTAGAAATGGAGTAAGCGATGTTAAAAACAGTTTTAGTTTTCTTAATTATCTTTTCGATTATTGTGATTATTCATGAGTTTGGGCACTTATATTGGGCTAAAAAAGCAGGCATCTTAGTGAGAGAATTTTCACTAGGGATGGGACCTAAAATCTTTTCAAAACAAGCCGAAGATGGGACAACCTACACTATTCGTGCTTTACCAATGGGAGGTTATGTTCGTTTAGCTGGCTTAAATGAAGAAGCTGAAGTTCAACCGGGACAATTTTTAGGTTTAACTTTCAATGAACAAAATAAGGTTATTAAAATTAACCTTAGTGAGACTAGTGATATCAATGAACTACCTGTTCGATTAGATAAGGCCGATTTGGTAAATGAGATGACTCTTGAAGTTTATGAACAAGGGGAAGATTATCTTAAAACTTATCATGTCCATCCTCAAGCAGAAATCATTGAAAAAGATGGAACCATTATTCGTGTAGCCCCCTTAGCAACGCGTTATGAATCAGTTCCAGTTTGGCATAAGATTCTCACTAATTTTGGTGGGCCACTTAATAACTTTATCTTATCGATTGTTGCTTTTGCGATAGTCGGTTTAATGCTTCCAGGAATTCCTACCACTACCAATCAAATAGGTCAAGTGGTTGAGGGCAGTCCTGCTGCAGGAGCTGGTTTGCAAGCTGGGGATCGAATCACTAAAGTTAATGAAGAAGAGACCAAAGATTGGCAAGGCTTAGTGGATTTAATTGCCCAATACCCTAAAGAGACAGTGCGATTAGAAATTCAAAGACAAGACCAAGTCATTAAAAAAGAACTCCAATTGGAGGAGAATGAATTGGGATATGGTTCGTTAGGAATTACCGTCAGTCAATCGACATCGCTTAAAGATCGTTTGTTTTTTGGTTTTACAGCTACCTATCGAACTTTCATCATGGTCCTTTCGGCCTTAGCCACATTATTTTCACGTGGTTTTGATTTAAATATGTTAGGAGGACCTGTGGCAATGGCTCAGGCAACTAGCACGGTTGCTAATGAAGGCTTGATCGATATGGTTGCTTTTCTTGCCTCCTTATCCACCAATCTAGGAATTGTTAATTTATTACCGATACCGGCATTAGATGGAGGGAAAATTGTCCTGAACTTAATTGAATTAGTTAGAGGTAAAGCTCTCAGCCAAGAAAAAGAAGGTTTAGTTACCATGGTAGGGGTTGTTTTAGTATTGATTTTGATGATTGCAGTTACTTGGAATGACATTATGCGAGCATTTTTCTAGGAACAAAATCCCTGTCTTTTACGGGTTTTTTTAAGTGATGCATTGTAAAATTAAATGCGACACAAGTAAAAAGAAAGGATTCATATGAGCAAAGAAAAAACTTTATTCGATGTTTTATTGGAGCAACTAAACATTACAGATCCAGACATTCTAAGTGCATTAGCAGGAGGTCAAATTGAGCAAGTGGAAGTTTTAGCAGACAGCCAACGCTGGATTTTTCATTTGAGATTCCCACAGCGGATTCACCCAGACCTCTATTACTTATTACTAACTACTATGCGACAGGCTTTTGCTCAAATAGTAGAAACCGAAATATGGTGGCACTTTGATAAGGCTGAAACTGATAATCTTCAGTTAATTGAGGATTATTGGGAAAAAATAAAAACTGTTATTATGAATGAGACACCTTTTTTAAGAGTTTGTTTACAAGATGCCTCCATTTCTTATGATGCAAGTACAAAACTATTTGAAATAGGTTTAGCGAGTCAGAGTCAAGTAGATACATTTGATAATAAATACGATCACATAATTAAAAGACACTTTGATCAAGTAGGCTTTAAAGGAATAAAAATCATTTACTATGTTGATCAATCCTTAAGCGATGCCACTCATTTAACAACTAAACAGCGTTTAGAAGAATTGGATCATCAAAACCTACTAGAAGCGATTGAAAATGAAGAGAAAAAACAAGAAAAGCAGAAACAATCAGTCAATATTAGTGAAATTAAGCCAGTAGGAAAAGACATCCCTAATATCACAGCTACTCCTATTATTGATTTGCTAGAAAATCAATACAAACAAGTAATCGAAGGTTATGTCTTCGCCAATGATATCCGTGATTTACGATCGGGAGAAATTTTATCCATCATGAAAGTGACGGATTATACTTCCTCTGTGGCTGTCAAATTAATTTCTGGACGACGCTTAACTAAGGAGCAAATTCATCAGTTTCAAGTAGGAGACTGGCTGAGAATGGAAGGGGATATGGTCCCAGATAATTATTCTGGTGAACTAGATTTTAGGCCTCGTTCGATTCGTAAGTTAAATCCTAAAAAACGTCAAGATAGCTTTGAAGGTCAAAAAAGAGTAGAGCTCCATTTACATTCTAATATGTCTCAAATGGATGCGACCAATAGTGTTTCAGATTATATTAAAACAGCGGCTCGATGGGGACATTCAGCTATAGCTATTACCGACCACGCTGGTGCTCAAGCTTTCCCAGAAGCTTATTATGCGGGTAAAGAAAACGATATTAAAGTGATTTACGGTATTGAAGCTAATATTGTTAATGATGGTGAAGCTATTGCTTATAATGAAAGTGATCATGATCTTTCAGAAGCTAATTATGTTGTTTTTGACGTGGAAACGACCGGATTATCCTCTGTCTATGATCGTATGATTGAATTAGCTGCTGTTAAAATGCACAAGGGGAATGTAATTGATACTTTCGAGGCCTTTATTAATCCTGGTCATCCACTTTCATCCTTTACAACAGAACTGACAGGCATTACCGATGCTATGCTAGAAGATGCACCAAGTGAAAAAGAAGTAATAGACAAATTTTTAGCATTTACACAAGACACCATTTTGGTGGCACATAATGCTTCCTTTGATATGGGCTTTATTAATCAAGCCTATGTGCGTCATGGCATAGCTATGAATAATTTACCAGTGATTGATACACTTGCCCTATCAAGGTTGGTAAACCCTAATATAAAAGGACACCGATTGAACAATCTTGCCAAGCGTTACGGTGTAACTTTAGAACAACACCACCGAGCTATTTATGACTCGGAAACAACGGGTCATATCTTGTTTAAGTTACTAGAACAAGCCAATGAGCAATATCAAATGACCCACCATAATCTGTTGAATAAAGAGATGGGTAAAGGTGATGCATATAAACAGATAAGACCTTTTCATGCTACTTTAATTGCTAAAAATCAAGCAGGTCTCAAAGATCTCTTTAAACTGATTTCTATTTCCAATGTGGAGTATTTTTATCGCGAACCCAGAATACCACGGTCTGTCTTAAATCAGTATCGAGAAAATTTACTTGTCGGTTCCGCTTGCTCCAATGGAGAAGTTTTTACAACCTTGATGCAGAAGGGTTATCAAGAAGCTAGTGAATTAGTAGGATATTATGATTATTTAGAAATTCAACCCCCTTCTGTCTATGACACCCTGATTGAAGAAACCTTGATTAGATCTCGTGAAGATTTATTTAAGATCATGCAAGGAATGGTTAAGCTAGCCAATGAACATAACAAGTTACTAGTGGCTACTGGAGATGTTCACTACCTAGAAGAACGGGATTCGATTTACCGTGAAATATTACTCAAGTCTTTAAAACGCAATGCTAATCGCGACCTCCATTTCCCACCACTCCATTTTAGAACGACTAATGAGATGCTAGAAGAGTTTTCTTTCTTAGGAGAAGATTTGGCTTATGAATTAGTGGTAACTAATTCGAATAAAATAGCCGATTGGGTCGAAGACGACATTGAAGTGATCCACTCAAAACTATTCACACCAAATATTGAAGGCTCTGATCAAAAAATTCGTGATTTGGCCTATGGCAAGGCCTACGAAATGTATGGAAATCCTTTACCAGAATTAATTGAAAAAAGATTGGAAAAAGAATTACATTCGATTATCTCTAATGGATTTGCCGTTATTTATTTAATTTCGCAAAAGCTGGTTCTAAAATCCAATCAAGACGGCTATCTAGTTGGGTCAAGGGGATCCGTAGGTTCTAGTTTTGTAGCGACAATGACTGGAATAACCGAAGTTAATCCTTTAGTGCCACATTATTACTGTCCGGATTGTCATTACAACGAGTTTTTTAAGGATGGCTCAGTTGGATCAGGTTTTGATCTACCGCCTAAAGCCTGTCCATCATGTGGTAAAGATTTAAAGCGAGACGGACAGGATATACCGTTTGAGACATTCTTAGGTTTTAAAGGGGATAAGGTACCCGATATTGATCTTAACTTCTCTGGGGAATATCAACCGCAAGCTCATGCTTATACTAAAGTTTTATTTGGAGAAGACCATGTCTTTCGTGCGGGGACTATCTCCACCGTTGCACAAAAGACGGCCTTTGGTTATGTGAAGGGTTATCTTGAAAATACCATGACCCAAGTGCCTCAAGCTGAAAAAGAGCGCTTGGCTAAAGGAATTGAAGGGGTGAAACGAACAACCGGCCAACACCCAGGTGGGATTATCGTTATTCCTGAGTATATGGATGTTTATGACTTTACGCCTATACAATTTCCAGCCGAAGATATTCATTCAGAATGGCGCACGACTCACTTTGACTTCCATTCTATTCATGATAATGTGCTGAAATTAGATATATTAGGACACGATGATCCGACCATGATACGTTTCTTACAGGATATTTCAGGTATTGATCCTCAAGATATTCCATTCTCTGATCCTGATGTGATGTCTTTGTTCTCAGGTCCTGAAGTCTTAGGTGTCACAAAAGAGCAAATTTTTTCTGATACAGGTACTTTAGGGGTACCAGAATTTGGGACCAGTTTTGTCAGAGGGATGCTGACTCAGACCAAGCCGTCAACTTTTGCGGAGTTGTTACAAATTTCTGGTTTATCGCACGGTACGGATGTCTGGTTGGGCAATGCTGAGGAGTTGATTCAAAAGAATATTGTACCCTTAGCTAAGGTAATTGGTTGTCGTGACGATATCATGGTGACACTGATGCAATATGGATTAGAAGATTCCTTAGCCTTTAAAATAATGGAACATGTTCGTAAAGGAAGAGGAATTCCTGATGACTGGCAAGCTGAAATGCGAGCGAATAATGTTCCAGAATGGTATATCGACTCTTGTCTGAAGATTAAGTATATGTTCCCTAAGGCTCACGCGGCTGCATACATCATGATGGCACTGAGGGTGGCATACTTCAAAGTTCACTATCCTAAATTCTATTATGCGGCTTACTTTTCGGTAAGGGCATCAGACTTTGATATCATTGCCATGCATCAAGGCAAGGAAATGGTTAAACATCGCTTAAGAGAAATTATGGCCAAGGGAATGGATGCTTCAGTAAAAGAAAATAGCTTGCGAACTGTTTTAGAACTAGCGAATGAAATGCTAGAAAGAGGGATAACTTTCCAAATGATTAATTTGGAAAAATCAGACGCCACTAAATTTATTATCGATGGCGAGAGTTTGATCCCTCCTTTTAGAACAATTCCTGGTTTGGGAATAGGGGCCGCTAAATCGATTGTAGAAGCTAGAGAGCAAGCAGCCTTTATTTCTAAAGAAGACTTACAAAAACGTGGTAAAGTTTCGAAAACAATTATGGAATATTTAGAAGAGAATGGTGTTTTAGCTGATTTACCAGATGAAGACCAGCTGTCACTCTTCTAACTTGTTGATGAATAGATAATATGATATACTCTATTTAGCAAATTATTCGAGGAGGAGTGGGCGGAAACGCTCGCTCTTTTATTATTCAACCAAAATAAAAATGAAGAGGTGAATTGATGAGTATTGTGATAGACAAAGTTCAGCCGCTAGTGGAGCCAATTATCGCATCCTTAGATTGTCAACTTATTGATATTGAATATCTAAAAGAAGGAAAGCATTGGTTTCTCCGTATCTATGCTGATAAGGAAGGGGGCATTGATTTAGATCATTGTGCTTTAATTTCAGAAAAAATTTCTGAAGTTTTAGACACTATGCAACCAGATCCTTTTCCGGAAGCTTACTTTTTAGAAGTTTCCTCACCAGGAGCTGAAAGACCTTTGAAAAATGAAGATCAAATTCGGTCAGCCATTGGTGAATATGTCCACTTTGATTACTATGCCCCTCAATACGGTGAAAAACAACATGAGGGCGTTCTTTTAGATGTGACGGAGGATTATTATCTATTGAAGGTTCCAATTAAAACAGTCACTAAAGAACTTGAAATTAATAAGAAGGGTGTCGCTAAGGCAAGACTTGCTGTTAAGTTTTAGCAAGATGAGATAGGAGAGTTAAGTGTGAGCAAAGAATTAGTAAATGCCATGAAGGTTCTTGAAGCAGAAAAAGGGATAAAGCCTGAAGTTATTAAAGAAGCTTTAGAGTCTGCTTTGATTTTGGCCTACAAAAAAAATTATGATCAAGCACAAAATGTGGAAGTTGTTTTTAACGAAGAAACCGGCGATATTAAAGTTTATTCAGTTAAGGAAGTTGTGGATATCAATTATGATTCTACTTTAGAAATTTCTCTAGAAGAAGCTTTGAAGATTAATCGTGCCTATGAAATAGGAGACAAGATTAAATTTGAAGTGACTCCTAAAGATTTCGGAAGAATTGCTACTCAAACCGCTAAACATGTCGTTATGCAAAGAATACGTGAGGCTGAAAGAGATATTATTTATGATGAATTTATTGTGCATCAAGATGAAATTTTAACAGGAATCATCGAACGTTCAGATGCTCGCAATGTTTATGTGAACTTAGGTAAAGTTGAAGCCATAATGCCGGCTAGTGAACAGATTCCAACTGAGCAATTTCAAATGGATGAACGGGTAAAAGTATACGTAGTCAAGGTAGATAAAACTAGCAAGGGGCCACAGATTGTTGTTTCACGCTCACATGCTGATTTCCTTAAAAGATTATTTGAGCAAGAAGTTCCGGAAATCTACGAAGGTGTTGTGGAAATAATCTCAATTGCTCGTGAAGCGGGCGACCGTTCGAAAGTTGCAGTTTCTTCGCGTGATTCTAATATTGATCCAGTTGGAACTTGTGTTGGTCCGAGAGGATCTCGAGTTCAAAGTATTGTCAATGAATTAAATGGTGAGAATATGGATATCATTCAATGGGATGAAGACCCCTCTACCTTCATAAAAAATGCTATGAATCCAGCAGAAGTGATTAATGTTGTGTTTGATGAAGATAATCATTCTTGTATTGTTGTGGTACCAGATTATCAGTTATCCTTAGCCATCGGTAAAAAAGGACAAAACGCTCGTTTAGCAGCTCGTTTAACTGGTTATAAGATTGATATTAAGTCTGAGACTAGCTATCAAGAATATTTAATTGAACAAAAAGCAGTTGAATCAACTGGACAAGAAGAATTAAATCTTGCAGAGGATTTAGATAATCTTGAAGAAATGCTTCAAGAGACTTCCAGCCAGTTAGATGACGATCCAGCAGAAGCTGATTTAGAATATCGTGAATCGGCAGAGGAATCACTTGATAAAGAGCTGGAGCAAGCGTTTGAAGAAACTGAAGAATCAGAGCAAGAATAAGCACTTAATTTATTAACATCAAAGGAGGATGGAAATGAGCCAAGCGAAAAAAAGAAAAGTTCCCATGCGCAAATGTGTTGTTACTGGTGAATCTCATCCCAAAAAAGATTTAATCCGTATTGTGAGAACCCCAGAAGGTACCATTGAAATAGACCCAACTGGTAAAAAGAATGGACGAGGAGCCTATATCTCCTTGGATCCAGAGTTAGCCATACAAGCGGAAAAGAAAAAAGTTTTTAATCGAACATTTGAAATGGAGATTGATAAAGAGTTTTATCAAGAACTTTATCGCTTTCTAGACCACCAAAAGGCGCGAAAAGAACTACTATGAGCCCAGAAGAAAAACAACTCAATTTATTAGGTTTGGCTCAAAGAGCCTCTAAGTTAATTTCCGGTGACGATTTAGTCACTAAAGCCACAAAGAACAAAAAAGTTAAACTTTTGATTTTAGCGATTGATGCCAGTGATTCCACTAGTGATCGCTACCATCGTTTGGCTAGTGAAAAAAAAATAGCCATTAATCATCGTTTTACAAAATATCAAATCAGCCATGCAATCGGCAAATCACGCACAATTTGCGGCATAACCGATCGAGGAATGGCTGAAAAATTTTTATCTTATGTGACAGGAGAAAATACAATGAATAATCAATAATACAAGATAGGAAGGTGTTTGTATGAGTACTATTCGTATATATGAATTTGCTAAACAAAACAATATGACTTCAAAAGAAGTCTTAGTGCTTGCTGAAAATAATGGTTTTGAATTTAATAGCCATATGTCCTCGGTAACGCAAGAACAACAAGAACAATTAAAGAAAGCTTTACAAAATAAGAAGACTAGTGGTAAACAAACCAAAAAGGATGTTAAGAAGACGGAAGCTACTAAAGAATCAAATCAAAAAAACAATCAACACAAAGATGCCAAGCAGCGCAAGGATGAAGACAAGTCGAAAGCTTCTAAAAAGCCTTCTTCTCAAAAAGATTCTCAAGCACAAGGTCATAATACAAACCCTAACACTAAGTCTAAAAATCCTAATGAAAAGGCAGCTTCTAAGCAAAAGAAATCAACTGATAGTAAACAAGCTGTAGAAGGTCAAAAAGCAAATCAAAGCAATCAAAGTAATTCTTCAAATAAATCCACTGGTGGATCCAAAAGAAGTCGTGGCGATCGCCGTCGTGGCCGTCGTGGTAAGCAAAATAGTAACTATCAAAAAGAGTCTAAAGGCTTAACAGCTCGTAAGCATAAAGACCTTCCAGAAGCGTTCTACTATACTGAAGGAATGAATGTACAAGATATTGCTAAAGGCTTCCACCGAGATGCAACTGAAATTATTAAAAAACTATTGCTACAAGGGGTAATGGTCAATCAAAACCAGGCACTTTCTAAAGAAGTGATTGAAATTATCTGTTTAGAATATGGCGTTGAACCTATTGAAAAAGTTGTTGTTGAAGTTTCAGACTTAGATCATTATTTTGAAGAAGCTGCTGCTGATGATAATCAAAGCATTCGTCCACCAGTTGTTACAATTATGGGTCACGTTGACCACGGAAAAACCAGTCTCTTGGACTCCTTCCGCCATTCGAGAGTAACTGAAGGAGAAGCTGGTGGAATTACTCAACATATTGGTGCCTATCAAATTGTTTTAAATGATAAGCCAATCACTTTTCTTGATACGCCAGGACATGCTGCCTTTACAACCATGCGTGCACGTGGTGCAGATGTGACTGATATTACAATTATTGTTGTTGCAGCAGATGATGGCGTGATGCCTCAAACGGTTGAAGCGATTAATCATGCCAAAGCTGCAGATGTACCGATAATTGTAGCGATTAACAAAATTGATAAACCTGAAGCCAATCCAGATAAGGTAATGACCGAATTATCTGAACATGGTATTATTTCTGAGGACTGGGGTGGCGAACATATCTTTGTTAATATTTCAGCTAAATACGGGACTAATTTGGATGAGTTATTAGAGATGATTCTTCTGGTTTCAGAAGTTCAAGAATTAAAAGCTAACCCAGACCGTTTAGCTTTAGGTTCAGTCATTGAAGCGCGCTTAGATAAAGCTACCGGTGCCACTGCGACTTTATTAGTTCAACATGGTACCCTACATATAGGGGACCCAATTGTTGTGGGTAACACCTATGGTAGAGTAAGAACAATGGTCAATGATCAAGGGCGTCGTATTCGCTCAGCTGGTCCATCCATGCCGGTGGAAATTACAGGCTTGAATGATGCTCCTCAAGCAGGAGACCAGTTTGTGGTCTTTGAAGATGAAAAAACAGCTCGTCAAGTTGGAGAAGAAAGAGCTCAGAAGGCTCAAGAACAACAAAGAGACCTTAAGAAGAAAGTTACTTTGGATAATCTTTTCGAAACCTTACAAGAAGGTGAGTTAAGATCAGTTAACGTAATCCTAAAAGCAGATGTACAAGGTTCAGTAGAAGCATTAGCTGCTTCATTGATGAAAATAGATGTGGAGGGAGTAAAAGTTAATATTGTCCATCAGGCGGTAGGAGCAATTAATGAGGCTGATATTACTTTAGCTAATGCCTCATCAGCAATTGTGGTAGGATTTAATGTTCGACCAACTCCTCAAGCAAAACAACAAGCAGAAGAAGAGCAAGTAGATATTCGTCTCCATAATATTATTTACAATGTAATTGATGAAATTGAAACAGCTATGAAAGGAATGCTGGACCCTGAGTATGTTGAGGAAGTAACAGGGCAAGCAGTAGTACGTGAAACCTATTCTGTTTCTAAATTAGGCACCATCGCTGGTTCATTTGTTTTAGATGGCTTCATTCAACGCACGAGCAAGGTACGCTTGATACGTGATAACATCGTTATTTACGAAGGAGATCTAGCCAGTTTGAAACGTTTTAAAGATGATGCTAAAGAAGTAAACAAAGGATTAGAATGTGGAATTATGATAGAAGGCTATAATGATATCAAAGTCGATGATATTATTGAAGCCTATCGCATGGTCGAAGTTGAACGTAAATAAAGGAGTATGAAATGGTTAAATATCGTATAGGACGTGTTCGTCAAGAAATAATGCGAGAAGTTAATGATATTCTTCTAAAAGAGATTAAAGACCCTCGTGTTGAAGGGGTTACTATTACTGATGTAGAGCTTACAGGCGACTTACAAAATGCTACAATTTTTTATTCTACTTTAAGTGATAAAGCCGGAGAAAGACAAAAAACAAGTGATGGTTTGAAAGCAATAACAGGTAAAGTTCGCTCGGAACTTGGAAGTCGTTTAAGTCTTTATAAGGTTCCTGAAGTTAAATTTGAAAGAGACCAATCAGTAGACTATGGTAGTCGAATCGATTCATTATTAAATCAATTGCATGAATCTGAATCTTTTGATGAAGCAAGCTCAGTTCAGACGGAGCAATAATCTTAAGTTTTCACAAATCAAGAGCTGTTTTTTCACTGCTCTCATTAAATGAGAGGCGGTAAAACAGCTCTTTTATTCTTGTAGAATTAAGAATCTTGCTTGGAAGCAAGTGCCAATTAAAGTATAATCATAATTGTTATTAATAAAGGGGTTGGCTTGAATGAACGGAATTGTCGCTGTTTGGAAAGAAAAGGGCATGACGAGTCATGATGTAGTATTTAAAATGCGTAAGATTTTTCAAATGAAGCGTGTAGGCCATTGTGGGACCTTGGATCCTGAAGTTGAGGGCGTTTTAGTTGTCTGTTTAGGACAGGCAACCAAGTTAGTTGAAATACTAATGGATAGCAAAAAGATCTATCAAGGAGAAGTCACTTTAGGTCAAGCCACCGATACGGAAGATGCCCAGGGACAAGTTATTGCAAAGAAATTAGTAGAACAAGCCGTTGATGATCAAGTTATTGATCAAGCTATGGCTTCATTAACAGGCAAAATCAGCCAGATTCCTCCTTATTACTCGGCGGTCAAGGTCAAAGGGAAAAGACTCTATGAATATGCCCGAGCAGGTATTGAAGTAGAAAGGCCTGAACGTCAAGTATCTATCGACTACTTCAAGCGTTTAGCTCCGTCACAATATCACACCAGTGAAAAAAGGCAAACTTTCTCCTTTGAAGTAAAGTGCAGTAAAGGGACCTATGTCAGAACCTTAGCGGTAGATTGCGGTAAGTTATTAGGATATCCTAGCCACATGTCCCAATTAGTGCGAACTCAAGCAGCGGGTTATCGTCAAGCGGATAGTTATCGCTTAGATGAATTAAGGCAATTAGCAGAAAAAGACTCCTTAAATACAGCTGTTCACCCCATTGAAACGGCAGTTTCTGACTATGCAAAAATCCAACTAAATCCAGAACAGTTTACAGACATTAAACATGGAAAAGTTTTAGACATTAATTATTTTAATGTCAGGCTTATTGAACCAACTGCCTTATTTTATCAAGACCGTTTGTTAGCAATTTACGGCCCACATCCTAGCAAAGAGAATTTAATAAAACCTATTAAGATGTTTCCAATGGAAGGAGTTTAAGCCTTGCAGACAATTTATTTAGCACATCCTTACGATCAAGAACAACTATATGACCAACCAGTCGTTTTAGCTCTAGGCTTTTTTGATGGTGTTCATTTAGGCCATCAAGAAGTTATCAAAAAGGGGCGTGAATTAGCAGATCATTATCAAGTCCCTTTAGCTGTCTTAACTTTTAACCATACTCCTCGTCTTGTTTATCAACAGATCCATCCGAATCACTACTTTTATTTAAGTGATAACCCTCGTAAAATAGAACTGATGGAGGTTAATGGAGTAGATATTTTATATATTGCTGAGTTCACTTCAGCCATGGGAGCTCAGAGTCCACAAGCGTTCGTGGACAGCTACATGGTTAATTTGAATGCCGTTCATGTGGTGGCAGGTTTTGACTATACCTACGGTCTGAAAGAGATAGCTAATATGCAAACTTTAGTCGACCACAGCCAGGGACGCTTTAAAATTAGCGAAATTCCTAAAAAGACAATCGGTGACCATAAGATTTCTTCAAGTGAAATTCAATACCAGCTATCAAATGGTAATATTGATTTAGCTAATCAAGAATTAGGTTACATTTATGAAACCAGAGGACTTGTCATCAATGGCTTAAAAAGAGGGAGAAAACTAGGTTTTCCGACAGCGAATGTGGCAATGGATTATGGTCAGTTAACACCTGGCATAGGGGTGTATATTGTCGAAATTTGTGTTCAAGGCCAATGGTATATGGGCATGGCATCTATTGGATATAATATTACCTTTGATGATGTGAAAGAACTCTCCATTGAAGTTTATATTTTAGATTTTGACCGCATGATTTATGGGGAAAAGGTTCGTATTAAGTGGCATCATTACTTGCGTGGAGAGATTAAATTTGATGGTATTGAAGGTTTGATTAATCAACTTGAAAAGGATCAAGACCACACACGGGCTTACTTTAAATAATCAAGGATCGATAGACATAATTAGCACTTTCGAATTGAGAGTGCTAATTTTTTTAATTTTATGGGCATAATCCCTTGACAAAGGTGATGGAGGATAGTAAGATAGAGACAGTTAGCACTCGGTATGAATAAGTGCTAATAATGTGAGGTGATTGATCATATTAACAGCCAGACAACACCAAATCTTAGAATTAATTGTTCGCCTTTATGCAAATTTAGAGGCACCAATCGGGTCAAAGACTTTACTCAAGGAGAGTTTTCTTGATATAAGTCCGGCAACTGTTCGGAATGAGATGGTTGTTTTAGAAAAAAACGGCTTTCTGGTTAAGGCACATACATCAAGTGGTAGAATACCTTCTTATGAAGGCTATCGTTATTATGTAGATCGTCTGATCACTAAAATTGAGAATGATTCATGGGAGCAATCCTATGAAGCAGATCTCAAAGCAGTTAGCGAAATCTTCTTAAATCGCCGACAAGAGAATTTTAAGATGGCGAAAATTGCTGCGGATTTATTGGTCTCATTAACTGGATTACCTTGCTTGGTTTTTGGACAGAATAATGAAGAGCATCGAGTGGCTGACTTTAAGTTAGTGCTTTTAAGTAACCATCAAATAATGGCTATTTTATTATCGGATCAAGGACATGTGGAAAATAAAATGTTCCAAACCTTATATCCGGTTGAGGATGATGATTTACGTCAAATGCGTTCAATTCTTAATTCAGAATTGCGAGGTATTACATTAGAAGATGCTTATCAGCGGACTAAATTAACTATTCCGATGATTATGCAAAGACAATTGTCAACTTCGATTGATTTTTCTCCTTTAGTTGAGAAGTCAATTCAACAAGTTAAAGGAACGCGTTATTTTGTTTCTGGCAAGAATAATCTTTTTGATTGTTTGGATCAGCGTTATTCCAACAATGAATACAAAAAATTATTCAATTTGATTGATGGATCGAATGAATTATTTGATCTCTTTGAACAACGTCAAGATGGAATCGAAGTTCTTTTCGGACAAGAGTTTGCTCCGCAAGGGATGCGTCATTTATCTTTAGTGACGGGAACCTTCACACAAGACTTAAGCAAAATGTCTTTAAGTATCTTAGGACCTTCGACGATGCATTATTCACGCATGATTGTCCTTATGGAGCAGATATTAAAAGAATTTAATCAATAAAGGAGGTCATCAAGTGACAGAAGAAAATAAAAAGAGGAATGACAAGCAATCTTCTGCAGAACTTAACGATGAAAAAGAAAAGTTAGTAGAAGATGAAGTCATTGAAAGTTCAGCAGAAAAAAATCAGGATAGTCTGAATAATGATGTAAATGATGTAAATGAAGAAACTGAAGCAGCGCCAGTAGAGGAAGTTTCTTCCATTGAAGATGAATTAAGAGAAAGTATTCAGAATTTGGAGGATCGAAATTTACGTCTACAGGCTGAAATTGCTAATATGCAACGATCTAATAGTCGTGAAAGACAAGAAGCTGCTAAATATCGATCTCAATCTTTAGCTAATAAATTAATAGATGCTATTGATAATCTTGAACGCGCTTTGCAAATCAAAGCAAGTTCAGAAGAGAGTCAAGCAATCCACAAAGGGATCCAAATGGTGTATGATCAAATCTTACAAGCATTTAAAGAAGAAAAAATTGAAGTGATCAATCCCTTAAACGAAATATTCGATCCAAATTATCATCAAGCGGTAACCACCCAACCAGCGGCTGAAGGACAAGACACTGATATTGTAGTGAATGTTCTACAAAAAGGATACATCCTTAATGATCGCATCATTCGCCCGGCCATGGTAATTGTGTCCGCCTAATTATTAAGCACTTAGTTTTAACCAAAATAAATTTTTAAAGGAGTAGATTATATGTCTAAAATTATAGGTATTGACTTAGGTACAACAAACTCTGCTGTTTCCATTTTAGAAGGTGGAGAAGCAAAGATTATTACTAACCCAGAAGGAAACCGTACCACTCCATCTGTAGTAGCTTTCAAAAATAATGAGATTCAAGTGGGTGAAGTAGCTAAGCGTCAAGCAGTTACAAACCCTGACACAGTAGCTTCCATCAAACGTCATATTGGAGAAGATAACTTTAAGACTGAAATGGGTGGTAAGAGCTATACACCTCAAGAGATTTCAGCTATGATTTTACAACACTTGAAATCATTTGCTGAAGATTACTTAGGCGATAAGGTTGAGAAAGCAGTTATCACTGTTCCTGCTTATTTTAACGATGCTCAGCGTCAAGCAACTAAAGATGCTGGACGTATTGCAGGTTTAGAAGTTGAACGTATTGTTAACGAGCCAACCGCTGCAGCTTTAGCGTATGGTTTAGATAAAACCGATGCTGAAGAAAAAGTCCTAGTCTTTGACTTAGGGGGAGGAACTTTTGACGTTTCAATCCTTGAATTAGGCGATGGCGTATTTGATGTATTATCTACAGCAGGGGATAATAAACTAGGTGGAGATGACTTTGATAATAAAGTTATCGACTTCTTAGTTGAAGAATTTAAAAAAGAAAACTCTATTGACCTTTCTAAAGATAAAATGGCTTTACAGCGCCTGAAAGACGCTGCAGAAAAAGCTAAGAAAGATCTTTCTGGTGTGACTTCTACACAAATCAGCTTACCATTTATTACAGCGACAGCTGATGGGCCATTACACTTAGAAACAACTTTAACTCGTGCTAAATTTGATGAGTTAACGCATGACTTAGTAGAAAGAACTAAAGGGCCAGTTCGTCAAGCCTTGAAAGATGCTGGTTTAAGCAAATCTGAAATTGACGAAGTAATCTTGGTAGGAGGATCGACACGTATTCCTGCTGTACAAGAAGCCGTTAAGAAAGAAACTGGAAAAGATCCTAACAAATCGGTTAACCCAGACGAAGTAGTTGCTATGGGTGCAGCTATCCAAGGTGGCGTTATCTCTGGTGATGTTAAAGACATCGTTCTATTAGATGTTACGCCATTATCACTTGGTATCGAAACAATGGGTGGTGTATTCACTAAATTAATTGACCGTAACACTACTATCCCAACTTCTAAATCACAAGTCTTCTCTACAGCAGCTGACAATCAACCAGCAGTAGATGTTCACGTTTTACAAGGTGAGCGTGAAATGGCAGCAGATAATAAGACTTTAGGTCGTTTCCAATTAACTGATATTCCAGCAGCACCTCGTGGCATTCCACAAATTGAAGTTACCTTTGATATTGATAAAAACGGTATTGTGAACGTTTCAGCCAAAGATTTAGGTACTCAAAAAGAACAAACGATTACTATAAAATCTTCTTCAGGTTTATCCGATGAAGAAATCGAACGTATGGTTAAAGATGCTGAGGCAAATGCTGAATCCGATAAGAAACGTCGTGAAGAAGCTGATTTACGCAACGAAGTCGATCAAATGATCTTTACAACTAATAAGACTATCGATGAATTGAAAGATAATGATAACATTTCTGAAGATGAATTGACTAAAGCAGAAACAGCTCGTGATGAATTGAAAGCAGCTGTTGAAGCAAATGATTTAGAAGAAATGAAAACAAAACGTGATGCATTAAATGAAGTGATTCAAAATCTATCCGTTAAACTTTACGAGCAAGCTGCTCAACAAGCTCAAGCTGCTCAAGAAAATCAAACAGATGCCTCTGATGCTCAATCATCTTCTGATGATAATATTGTCGATGCTGACTTTGAAGAAGTCGACGAGTAATTAAGACATACTTTAGCAAGAGTCTAGGCTAAGTCCTCGACTCTTGTCTTTTATCAGGAGAATTAAAATGTGTAAGGAGGGACAAAATGGCAAATAAAAGAGACTATTATGATGTCTTAGGTGTATCTCGCGATGCCAGTGATGCTGACATTAAAAAGGCTTATCGTAAACTGTCCAAAAAATACCATCCGGATATTAATAAAGATGCAGGAGCTGACGAAAAGTTTAAAGAAGTTGCAGAAGCTTATGAGGTCCTAAGTGATAGTCAAAAGCGGGCTGCTTATGATCAATACGGCCATGCTTCAACGGATCCTAACTTTGGAGCCGGCTTTGGCGGTGGTGGTTTTGGTGGCTTCTCTGGTGGTGCAGGCTTTGGCTTTGAAGATATCTTTGATACTTTCTTTGGTGGATCTGCTGGAGGAGGACGAAGAGCCAATGCTCCTCGTAAGGGTAATGACCTACAATATCGTATTAATTTAACCTTTGAAGAGGCTATTTTTGGTAAAGAAACGACCATAAAATATAATCGTAATGAGGAATGTCATACCTGTCACGGAACAGGTGCCAAGGAAGGCACTGAGCCCGTTACTTGCCACAAGTGTCATGGCACAGGGACTATTCAGGTAGAACGAAACTCTCCTTTTGGTCGTGTGATGACGCAAACCACATGTGATGTCTGCGGTGGGACAGGTAAAGAAATTAAAGAAAAATGTACCACTTGTCATGGTTCTGGTATAGAATCCGTTAGTCATTCTGTTAAAGTGACTGTGCCAGCAGGTGTTGAAGAAGGTAATCAAATTCGCCTCTCAGGTCAAGGTGAGGCGGGTTCAAATGGTGGACCTTATGGAGACCTTTATGTAGTTTTCCATGTTGAACCAAGTAAGGAATTTAAACGAGATGGTACGGAAATCTATTACACGCTACCCATCACTTTCTCTCAAGCGGCCTTGGGTGATGAAATCCAAGTTCCAACGGTACATGGTAAGGTGAAGTTAAAGGTTCCAGCTGGCACACAAACAGGGACCACTTTCCGCTTAAAAGGCAAAGGAGCACCGAGTGTTCGCTCAGGTTATACGGGAGATCAACAAGTAACGGTTAAAGTCGTTACTCCTTCTAAACTGACTGACAAACAGCATGAATTATTTAAACAGTTAGCTAAAGAAATGGGTGCTAATGTTAAAGAGCAAGAAGGTGGCTTCTTTAATAAGATGCGTGATATTTTTCATGGTGAATAAAAATAGGCTAGCATCAGGGTATTCAATATGCTCTGATGCTTTTTACTTGCTTAGAAAAGTTTTAAATCAATTGGAATCAAAATAAGATTGATTAGCTTCTAGATAGGAAATTTTAAAGAATAAATAAAGATTTTATTGAGTAGTTCATTTATTAAAATACCATAGTGAAAGAAAACTATTCAAAATCACTCATTTTTGATAAGATAGACCTTAGCTATTGATAAGAGGCTTGAAAAGGAAGTGAAGTCAAGTGAATATAGAAGAAATGAAGAATAGACAAGAAAGAATCCGTAATTTTTCGATAATTGCGCATATTGACCATGGTAAATCCACACTAGCTGATCGTATTTTACAACAAACACATACAGTGGCTGATCGTGATATGCAAGAGCAATTGTTAGATTCCATGGACTTGGAAAGAGAACGAGGAATTACCATTAAATTGAATGCAGTGGAACTGACTTATCGGGCTAAAGATGGCATTGATTATATTTTCCATTTAATCGATACCCCTGGTCACGTCGATTTTACTTATGAGGTTTCAAGATCTTTGGCTGCTTGTGAAGGAGCCATTCTAGTAGTCGATGCAGCACAAGGAATTGAAGCCCAAACCTTGGCTAATGTGTATTTAGCAGTGGATAATGATTTAGAAATATTGCCTGTTATTAATAAAATCGATCTGCCTTCAGCCGATCCTGAAAGGGTTCAAAAAGAAATTGAAGATATTATCGGCATCGATGCCTCAGAAGCGGTTTTTGCTTCTGCCAAGTCAGGCATCGGTATTGATGAGATTTTAGAGCAAATAGTTGAGAAAGTTCCTGCACCAATGGGAGATATAGAAGACCCCTTACAGGCTCTTATTTTTGACTCTGCTTATGATGCTTATCGTGGGGTTGTTTTAAATATTCGAGTGATGAATGGTATGGTCAAACCAGGTGACACCATCCGTCTAATGAGTAATGGTAAAGAGTTTGAAGTGATTGATGTTGGAATCTTCTCACCGAGTCCTCTCAAAAGAGACTTCTTGATGGTAGGAGATGTTGGCTATCTAACCGCAGGTATAAAGACCATTCAAGATACCCGTGTAGGAGATACTATAACCCTAGCGGATAATCCTGCTGAGGAGGCCTTGGATGGTTACCGCAAATTAAATCCAATGGTTTTTGCCGGTCTCTATCCGGTTGACTCGGCCGATTATAATGACTTGCGGGAAGCACTTGAAAAGTTACAATTAAATGATGCTTCTTTACACTTTGAACCAGAAACATCGCAAGCCCTAGGCTTTGGTTTCCGAACAGGCTTTTTAGGTTTACTGCATATGGATGTTATTCAAGAAAGACTTGAGCGTGAATTTGATATTGATTTAATTACCACTGCTCCGTCAGTTATTTACCGTGTTGAAAAGACGGATGGGGAAGAGCTTTTGATTGACAACCCATCTGAAATGCCAGATCCAACAGAGATTGATAAGATTTTTGAACCTTATGTAAAAGCGACTATTATGGTACCAAATGATTATGTGGGCGCTGTAATGGAACTATCTCAACGCAAGCGTGGTAACTTTATTACGATGGATTATCTGGATGATTTCCGGGTAAATGTAATTTATGAACTACCAATGGCTGAAATTGTGTATGATTTCTTCGATAAGTTGAAATCATCAACCAAAGGCTATGCTTCCTTAGATTACGAATTAATTGGCTATAAAGAGTCTAATCTAGTAAAATTAGAAGTTTTACTTAATTCTGATGTCATTGATGCCTTCTCGATTATAGTGCATAAAGATTTTGCCTATAATCGCGGTCGTGCTTTAGTTGAAAAACTAAAAGGGATTATCCCACGTCAAATGTTTGAAGTACCTGTCCAAGCAGCTATTGGACATAAGATCATCGCACGAACAACCATTAAGGCTTATCGAAAAGATGTTACAGCTAAATTATATGGTGGAGATGTCTCCCGTCGTAAGAAGTTATTAGAAAAACAAAAAGAAGGTAAAAAGCGGATGAAATCAGTCGGTAACGTTGAAATTCCACAAGAAGCTTTCATGGCTGTCTTACAAATGGATGAAGAATAAAAGAATAACGGTTCATAAAAACCTATCTTTGAGAATTCAAAGATGGGTTTTTCTTATTACTATAAAGCAATATTAATTTTCATTTTGAACCAACCCCTTTTAGAGAATGTAAGTAAGCTACTTTTATGATAAATAATCAATTAAAATCTTTTTAAATAAGTATAATAAAAGTTTTTGTTTTCAGAAAACTCACTGTCTTTTCATAAAATATTGAAATGCTACAAAGTGATGTGTATAATTTTAAATTAGAAAGCGCTTTGATAAAGGAGGTTATTGAATGATTGAAGGAATAAAAGGGGAATTAATTGTTTCTTGTCAAGCTTTAGAAGATGAACCTTTGCACAGTTCTTTTATCATGTCACGAATGGCCTTAGCTGCTAAAGAAGGTGGAGCTAAAGGTATTCGTTCGAATTCAGTTGAAGATATTAAAGCAATTAAAGAACAAGTCGATTTGCCAATTATTGGCATTATTAAACGGGTTTATGATGGAGCTGATGCTTTTATTACACCTACGATGACTGAAGTGGATGAGTTAATGCAAGCAAGGCCGGAAATCATAGCAATTGATGCAACTGCATCTACGAGGCCATACGGGGAATCATTAAGTGATTTAATGGTAAAGATTAAAGAAAAGTATCCCCAACAAAAGCTGATGGCTGATTGTTCAACCTTAGAAGAAATGAAAATGGCTGAACAAATTGGTTTTGATTATATTGGTACAACCTTGGTAGGTTATACTCAACAAAGTAAGAAAGATAAGATAGAAAGCAATGATTTTCAACTCATCCGTCAAGCGGTTGAAACAATCAATAAACCAATTATTGCTGAAGGTAATATTGATACTCCTGAAAAAGTAAGACACGTTTTAGAGCTTGGGGTATATAGTGTAGTAGTTGGTTCAGCTATCACTAGACCTCAATTAATTACAAAAAAATTTGTCGAAGCTATTCATAACCAATAGATTAATAGGGGGAAATAAAATGACAAAAAAAACAGCTAGAGAAATCAAAGGTATTATCTCAGCCCTCTTGGTACCCTTTGATTCAAAGGGCAAAGTTAACGAAGCAGGGCTACGTCAAGTAGTCCGTCATAATATTGATAATATGAAGGTAGCAGGGCTATATGTAGGAGGCTCAACTGGTGAAAATTTCTTATTAGATATGGCCATTAAAAAACAAATTTTTGAAATTGTTAAAGATGAAGTGAAAGACCAAGTGAAACTCATTGCACAAGTTGGTGGTCCCAATGTTTATGAAGCAATTGAACTCGGTAAATTTGCGACAGATTTGGATTATGACGCAATTTCAGCAGTAACTCCTTTTTATTATAAGTTTTCATTCGCTGAGGTTAAACAATATTATAAAGATATTACAGAAGCTGTTGATAATGACTTAATTATTTATTCAATCCCAGTTCTTACAGGTATTAATATGGGGATGGCAGAATTTAAGGAATTATTTGAATTAGACAATATTGTTGGTGTTAAGTTTACTGCTGCAGACTTTTTCTTATTAGAACGATTACGTAAAGCGTTTCCAGATGTACTAATCTATTCAGGTTTTGATGAGATGCTTTATCCAGCTGCTATCTATCATGTTGATGGAGCAATCGGATCGACATATAACGTAAATGGTTTGCGAGCTCGTGGCATTTTAGAAGCTGTCAATGAGGGCAACCATGAGAAAGCACTTAAGCTACAAAATGAGAGTAATGATTTAATTGAAGCAGTGCTAGCAAACGGTTTATATCCAACTCTTAAAAGTATTTTACAATTACAGGGTGCGAATAAAGGGGAGTTTTTAAGTCGTAAACCGATGGCTTCGATGACAGCCGACCAAAAAGAAGAAGCAGAACGAATTTTTAAAAATTATTTATAATTAATTAAAAAGACTTAGGTAATTAAAGAATATTTTATATAGCGTTATGCTTCACGAAGCATGTGAAATTGAAAAGGAGTTTAACTATGGCACAAGAAGGCTTTACAACAATCGATTTTATTATTTTAGTTATTTATTTAGTAGCTGTTTTGTTTGCTGGATTACTGTTTTCTAAGAAAGATATGATTGGTAAAGAGTTTTTCAAAGGAGATGGCTCAATCCCTTGGTATGTAACTTCGGTTTCTATTTTCGCAACCTTGTTAAGTCCGATTTCTTTCATGACTTTAGCAGGTAACTCCTATAAGGGAACTTGGCTATTGTGGTTTGCGCAATTAGGGATGATTATTGCAATTCCTTTTGCTATAAAATTTTTCCTGCCTATTTATGCCAGAATGGATATTGATACTGCTTATGATTATTTAGAGCAACGGTTTAACTCTAGACTTTTGCGAGCAATCGGTGCTATTTTGTTCATTATCTATCAAATTGGTCGTATGTCTATTATTATGTATCTACCCTCTGCTGCTTTAGCCACATTAACTGGAATCTCAGTCAATTGGCTAATTGTGGTAATGGGTGTAATTGCGATTATTTATTCTTATACTGGTGGGATTAAATCAGTTTTATGGACCGATTTTATTCAAGGATCTGTTTTGTTAGTAGGTGTTGCTGTGACTCTAGGCTTTTTAGTCAAGGACTTAGACGGCGGTTTCCAACCAATCATGAATTTGTTAGCTAAAGACAAATTTATTGCCCCTAACGAACCGATTTTTGATCCGAACCTTTTAAAATCTTCTATCTTTTTACTAGTTGTTGGCGCTGGCTTTAATACACTGTCATCTTATATTTCAAGTCAGGATATCGTGCAACGGTTCACTACCACTCAAGATATTAAAAAATTGAATAAAATGATGTTTACCAATGGTGTCTTATCTATTTTTATTGCGACTATGTTTTATCTTATTGGGACGGGATTATTCGCTTATTATCAATTACAAAATCCGAGTGATCCTGGCGCTTTAGTAGCTCAAGATCAAGTGTTTACTTACTATATAGCCTATCGTTTACCAGTTGGTATTACCGGTGTTCTTTTAGCAGCTATTTTTGCTGCCAGTCAATCAACTCTATCGACAGGTTTGAACTCTGTCGCTACCTCATGGACATTGGACATACAAGAGGTGATTTCTAAGAATTTAGATGACGCCAAACGAACTCAAATTGCGCGTTGGATTTCTTTAGGCGTTGGAATTTTCTCCATTATTATCTCAATTATTCTTGCACACTCTGATATTAAATCAGCCTATGAATGGTTTAATGGATTCATGGGACTCGTTTTAGGGGTTCTAGGTGGAGTCTTTATGCTAGGGGTATTCTCTAAAAAAGCTAACAAAATTGGTGCTTATGCTGCACTCATTGTTTCAAGTTTAGTAATGATTTTCATTAAATACGGTCTTCCTGCAGAAAAGGTAAGCATTTGGGTTTATTCGCTTATTTCAATAGGCGTATCTTTAATTGTCGGTTATCTTGTATCGATAATGGTTAAAGATGAGACATCGACTGCTCCAAAATTCACCACTGTCTATGATATTTCTGAGATTAAAGCGAATAATGACTGGTTGGTAAGACATTAATGAAACTTTATGATTTAAATCAAATAGATCAAATCAAGCGAGAAGCTATACTAAGAGTCATTAACTTTTAAAAGAAAATAATGACTTAAGTGATTGCCAGCTTGGCCCCATATGATTTCCGATGACTTTTATTTTAATATCTTAGAATAGGAGATTACGACAGATGACCATAGAGTTTGGCAAAGTTATCCTAGCTATCTTGATGTATTTGTTCCTACTAAAGGTCAGGAAAAAATTTGGCATAACTTTAATGGAAATGTTCAATGAAAAGATTATGTAGAAAAGGATGGCTGGCAAAAACCTCACGCTCAACCATTATCGGAATGAATCATTCAGCCTGGACAAATCTTAGTTTTTGATCGTGAAGATATTCAAAATTGTTGAACAGATAGAAACAATTAAAAAAGCTGTTTTTAAGGGGAAATATGAACTGTGTAACATTTTAAGTAGGGAAAGGGCTAAGCGTCTTTTCCCTATTTTTAAGGTGGTAGGTAAGGAAAAAAAGGAATAATTAGTAATAAGGCCATTAAATGATGACTACTCTAAAAATAGAATAAGATATATTATTTCTATCACTGTAATTTTGTATAAGAGGAAGTGAAAAAATGCATATACTAGCGATTGATATTGGCGGTACAACGATAAAAAGTGATGTTTATGATGAGAAGGGGCATTCTTTTAATTATTTTAAAGAAGAGGAAACACCGATAGATTCCTTAAAAAAATCAAATCATATTATGGAATATGTTTTAAATTTAGTTGGTGAAACGATTAAAAGTCTTAAGCAAATCAACAAAAAGTTAGAGGGTGTTGCTATTTCTTCAGCAGGGGTAGTCGATCCTGAACAAGGAAAGATAGTTTATGCAGGTTATACAATTCCTGACTATGTAGGAACTGATTTTAAGCAAGCCATTAACCATCACTTTGATTTACCTTGTGTTGTTCTAAATGATGTCAATGCGGCAGCTTTTGCTGAATTTTCAATTGGAGCTTTTGCACGCAATTGTTCATTAGTTTGTTTGACTATTGGCACGGGTGTTGGCGGGGCTTTAATCCTTAATGGTCAATTGTATCATGGAGAAGGTTTTTCTGCCGGCGAAGTTGGTTACTTACCTGTTAATGGTAAAAGATTTCAAGATGTAGCATCGACGACTGCTATGCGTCAATACTTTGAACAGCTCACTGGAGAAAGTAATACTAATGGAAAAATAATTTTTGAAGCCTATAAAACTAATCATCCAGCCGCAATCGAAACAATTAACTGGTTTGCTGAAAACTTTTCAGAAGGATTACTTCCAATTATTTATTTGATAAATCCAGAGTACATTGTTTTAGGAGGCGGTATTATGAATCAACATAAAATATTGTTACCAATTATTTTAGAAAAATTGGCTGCAAAAATTGAAAATAATATTTTTCTGCCTAAAGCTATCCTAGCTGCAAAGTATAGTAATGAAGCTGGAAGAATTGGAGCTCTTTACTACTTTATTAAAAAGTATGGAGTTTGTTCTACAAATTAAAAACTAACTCAAAACTATTCTTATGAATTGACCCCAAAAGTTCGAGTTAAAAACTAACTTTTGGGGGTCCTTTTATGTCTAAAAATAGGCTTCTGAATTGAAAATGAAAGTGATTGAAGGGTATTTAGAAGGAAAAGTAGGTTACTAGGCTTTAACAAAAAATAGGGGATTTCTTCACCTTCTTTAGTCAAGAATCGGGTTTACACTTATAAAAGATAGGGGGCAAA